>CBDTZS010000115.1:0-10128 GCA_965364955.1 uncultured Tenacibaculum sp.
TCATCATCTAAATAGCCTGAAACCCATAATATATCACGCGTATATACTTTTCTGTTTTCTCTATAAATATTAGGATTAAAAACTTCGAAATGAATCGGTTTAAAATATCTTTTTTGATATAATAAAGCTACATCAATACCACGTTTATCAGGAGAATCGAAATGAATTATTCCATAGTTTTTATTTTTTAAATTCTCTGTATTTATCAGATCTTCTAATACTTTTTTATTTTCAACCTCAGCAACCCCCAAAATAACAGGACTCGTTTTTGTCTTTTCTGAACCCATTTGAAGAATAACATTTGATAATTTTTCCAATTTATCTTTATATACTTTCTCTTTATCTCCCTTAAACTCCATCATTGGACTTGCCTCATCATTCTTTTCAATATCATTAACCGTATCAAAAAGGTTTTCAAGATTATAAAAACCTACTGTTCTTATTTTGTATGTTTTCTGTGCATAAGAAGAGATTGTAATAAGTACAATAATCATAAGAGCTATTATGTTTTTCATTTTCCAATATTTATGTATAAAAATATAACAAATTCTAGTTTTGAAAACTATAACCATTTTATTTATCAAAAAACAACATCATCCTATTATTAAGAAGTGGCCCTTCAATTTTTGTTTTGGTCAATTAAATATGTTTCATTATTTTTAAAAAAAATAAACTAGTGAAAAAGAGATTATTATCAATAGATATTCTACGAGGGTTAACTATTTTTTTTATGATTATTGTGAACACTCCTGGATCATGGAGTTATGTTTATCCGCCTTTATTACATGCTAAATGGAATGGATGTACCCCAGCTGATCTTGTTTTCCCATCGTTCCTTTTTGTTATTGGTATGTCATTATTTATATCTTTTAAAAAGATGTTTAAAATACCCGCTTCTTTAGTCATAAAAAAAATAACCAAAAGAGCTCTCTTAATATTTTTAATCGGTGTATTTCTAAATTGGTTTCCTTTTTATGAAACTCCATTTTCTAGTTTAAGATATTTTGGTGTACTGCAAAGAATAGCACTTGCTTTCTTTATTTCAGGTTTGCTAATCGTTTTTTTAAAACAAATTAATACAATCTTACTGGCAAGTATTTGTTTAATGCTAATACATTGGGGGGTATTATTTATGTTTGGCTCTGGGAAAAATTATTTAACTTTGGAAGGTAATGTTGGCAGATACTTAGATCTAATTATTTTTGGTGAAGCACATCTTTATAAAGGCTATGGATTGCCTTTTGACCCTGAAGGATTGTTAGGTACATTATCTAGTGTGTCACAAATTCTCCTTGGATATTTTATAACATCACTTGCTTTATCTAAAGAAAAAAATTATGTTCAAAAAATGAAACATCTTTTTCTAGCAGCAATTGGGATGTTACTGTTAGCTCTTATATGGGACATATATTATCCTATTAACAAATCACTTTGGACAGGTTCATATGTTTTGTTTACGTCGAGTATTCTACTTTTTATATGGATTTCTTTGATTTATATTATCGATTATAAGAAAATTACTCGTTGGACATTCTTCTTTAATATTTTTGGAATAAACCCTTTAATAAGTTATATACTATCAATTCTTTTAATAAAAGTATTTGCCAATGTTATATTTATTAAAGGAACTAATTTATATGCCTACCTATATGATGGTGTTTTTCAACCAGTTTTTGGTAACAAGTTGGGTAGTTTTCTTTTTGCCTTAGTATTTACATTTTTTATATGGCTATTTGCTTATTGGTTATTTAAGAAAAATAAAATAATTAAAATTTAATACTATAAATCACTGTATATATTTACTGAAAATTGTATCAGTTTACTATTGTTATAAAACCACCAGTCCTTATTTTAATTTGCAGTTATTTTTGGTGTAAAAAACTCCTGACCAACAATAATTAAAACACAAATAACTGATTTAAAGATAACTATAATATTTTCTGTTTTAAAAAAAGCACATTTACATTGTTTTGAAGTAATAAAATTATGTATTTTTATCTAAAAAATTAGCGCGATTAATTAACATAATTAAACAAGCACCTATGAAAAAAATCACAATAACAATGTTGTTGATGCTTTCTAGTTTACTTGCTATAAATGCTCAAAATATTGTAAAAGGAACCGTAATTAATAGTGATTCTGAAAAACCCCTAAAAGGTGCTTCAGTAAACGTAAAAGAAATTAACATTCATAGCTTAACAAATGCTAGTGGTACTTTTACACTAAGTAATTTACCTGAAGGAAAACAAATTGTAACAGTATCTTTAAAAGGATATGAAACCCAAAATTTTCCTATTAAATTATCTGGTACTATTTTAGATTTAGGTATAATCTTAATGTATGAAGATATTTCTGAATACCAAGATATAAGTATTATTACCCTTACTGATGATGAATTAAATGACGAATCTAGCATTGCTGATAATATTTCAGGATTACTACAATCATCAAAAGACACCTACTTACGTGCTGCAGCTTTTGAATGGAGCTCTTCTTTTTACAGAATTAAAGGGTTAGATTCTGATAATGGAAAAATACTAATCAACGGAATTGAAATGAATAAATTATACAACGGTCGTCCACAATGGAGCAACTGGGGTGGTTTAAATGACGCATTAAGAAATCAAGAATTTAGTAACGGTTTAACTCCTTCTAATTACACTTTTGGTGGCGTTTTAGGATCTACAAATATGAATACTCGTGCTTCTGAATATAGAGAAGGCGCAAGAGTGTCTTATGCTTCATCAAACAGAAGTTATTCTCACCGTTTAATGGCAATGTATGCTTCTGGTTTAATTAAGAATGGTTGGGCAGTTACAGTATCTGGTAGTAAAAGATATGCCAATGAAGGTTTTACAGAAGGAACTTCATACAACTCATTCTCTATGTTTCTTTCTTTAGAAAAGCAATTTAACGAAAATCATAGTTTAAATATTACGGCCATTAAAGCTGAGAATAATAGAGGTAAATCTGCCGCCAATACGCAAGAGGTTTACAATATCAAAGGAATAAAATACAACCCCTATTGGGGATACCAAAACGGGAAAATTAGAAACTCTCGTATAAAAAGAATTAACGAGCCTGTCTTTATGTTAAATCATTATTGGAATATAGGTGCTAAAACTACGTTAAACACTGGGGTTGCATATCAATTTGGTGAAATTGGTAATAGTCGTATTGATTTTAATGGAGGAAGCGACCCAAGTCCCACTTACTATAGGAAATTACCTAATTTTTTTCTAAATAATTCCTATGGAGCCGATCATGCAAATGCATATAAAGCATTGGTGAATTTTAAAAATGATGGACAATTAAATTGGTTAGATTTATATGTAGCCAACGAAAACAGGCAAGATCATGCGTTGTTTGCATTCTATGAAGATCGTACTGATGACAAACAACTAAGTGTCAATACTATTTTAAATTCTGAATTAACAAATAATATTACCTTAAGTGCTAACTTAGAATATAGAAAATTAGATTCAGAAAATTTTGCCAGTGTTTTAGATTTATTCGAAGCTACTGGCTATTTAGATATCAATAAATTTGGCACTCCGTCGGAAGATGACTTTCAAAATGATTTATTACACCCTAATAGGGTTGTAAAAAAAAGAGATCGTTTTAAATATAATTACAAATTAACATCAAGTGTTTATGGTGGTTTTTCGCAATTACAATTTAAATATAATAAAGTAGATTTTTATATCGCAGCTTCTGCTCATAACACAACACATCAACGAGATGGTTTATATAAAAATGGAATTTTCCCTGGTGATGTATCTAATCCTGCAATACCTAATTCTTATGGAAAATCTAAAAAATTAACCTTTTGGGGATACGGAGCCAAAGGAGGAATTACCTATAAAATCTCAGGACGTCATTTAGTCGATTTTAATGGAGGTTACATCAGTAAAGCACCTTCAATTCGAAATTCTTTTACCAACTCAAGATCTAACAATTTAACGGTAGCTGATGTAAGTACTTTGCAGAACGAGAAGATAATGTCTTTCGATACTAGTTATATACTAAGAACGCCATTTGTAACCGCAAAATTATCAGGATATTATACTAAAATTAAAGACGCTACGGATATTGCATTTTATTTTACAAGCGCGAATAATCTTTTTATCCAAGAGATTGTAACGGGAATAGACAAGAAACACTTTGGAGTAGAATTAGGTATCGAAGCGCAGGTGTTATCTACTTTTAAATTAAAAGCAGCTGTTAACATAGGTCAATACACGTATGATAATAATCCTAACATAACTTTAGCTTCAGAAATTAGTTTTGAATCAAGTAACGCTGGTTTTGATGAAAGGGGTATTAACGATTATGGTGACGCAAACCTTAAAGGTTATAAAATAGCTTCAGGTCCACAAAAAGCTTACTCTTTTGGATTTGAATATAGAGATCCAGATTATTGGTTTGCAAGTATAACAGGTAATTATTTAGACAATGCCTATGTTGATCCTTCTGCTATAAAAAGAACAATTTCCTTTATTTCTGATGACGGGCAACTTTTCCCAAATTTCGATCCTGATTTAGCAAGAAAATTATTGACCCAAGAAAAATTTGATACATATTTCACCTTAAATGCTATTGGAGGTAAAACCTGGCGAATTGGTAAAAATAAATACATAGGCTTCTTTGTTAGCGCAAGTAACATACTTAATAAGGAATATAAAACAGGAGGTTACGAACAAGGAAGGACTGCTAATTATGAATTAGAAGGTAAGGATCAAGCAAACGGAACTCCTAATTTCGGCAGTAAGTATTGGTACGGAAGAGCTGCTACATACTTCATAAATATAAATTATAGATTTTAAAAAAAATTGTTAAAACATACAAAATGAAAAACAACGTTAAACTCGTAGCAATACTTTTTATTGCCTTGTTTCTTTCTTCTTGTGTAGAAGACGGAGACTTTACAATTCCTACCTTAGGAAACGACAAAGAATATTCAAACTTAAAACCGTTATCTGAAATTGCAGAATTATACCAAGGTAGTTTAGTCGAATTTGAAGAAGATTTAACTACCTATGGATATGTGATTTCTAGTGACAGAAAGGGTAACTTTTATAAAACCATTATCATTCAAGATAAACCAGAAAACCCAACAATAGGCTTTGAAGTCTTAATAAATGATTTTAACTTAAACGCCAGATATGCCATTGGTCGAAAAATTTTTATTAAATTAAAAGGATTGTTTTTTAACAAAAAAGAAGATGCCTATCAAATCGGCATTGAGAATACTTTTCGAAATGGAGTTGATAGAATTGGTCCAAACGATTATGTTTATTTTATTGATAGATCTTCTGAAATTTCACCTATAATCCCAACAAAATTAAAACCAACTGAATTAACAGACACACACATTAATACCTTAGTAAAAATCAACAACCTACAATCAGAAACACTAGGATTAACGTACGCAAATCCTTCTAATACCACTTCGGTAGATAGAAGCTTTGTTAGCTGTGAAACTTTCGAAACAATAATTTTAACAACCAGTGGTTTTGCAGATTATAAATCTGCACTTATCCCCGATGAAAGAGGAAGTATAACTGCTGTTTTAAATAAATTTGAAGATGAATATCAACTATTTATTAGAGATACTAACGATGTTAATTTAACTGAAGAATATGGTTGCTTTAAAAACCCTGTAGAAACTTCTTTAGCAAACATTAAAACTTTATTCACAGGAACAGAAACAACAATTACTGAAAATTTAAAGGTAAAAGTAGTTATCACTTCTGATCTTGCTAAAAATAATATCACTAATCAAAATGCTTTTGCTCAAGATGCTTCTGCTGCTATCGCTTTACATTTTAGCGATACTTATGATCTAAATTTAGGAGATGAAATAGAAATTGGTGTTGGAGGCTTAAAATTAAGTAAAGACAACGGTTTATTACAGTTAAACTTAGCTACTTCAAATATTTTAAGCATAACAACCGGCACCTTACCTAGTCCTGAAATAATTACTTTTGAGCAAGCTCTATCTGGAGATTATGAAAGTAAACTAGTTAAAATTGAAGGAGTTCAATTTAAAAACATTACAAAAACCTATGCAGGTACAAATACGATAACCTCAGATTGTACTAACGAACTAAAAGTAGTTTCTGTAACAACAGATGCCACATTTTCTAACAATCAAGTAAGTGATAAAAAAGGAACGATTACAGGAGTCATGACACAAATTAACGGCATTCAAATATACATTAGAGATGAAACTGATGTTACCTTTACCGAGACCTATGCTTGTACTTCTAATGGAGGTGGTAGTACAAATGCTATTTTCTTCTCAGAATTAGCTGACCCAAACAACAATGCTGCTGCAAGGTTTATAGAAATATACAATGCTGGCACAGAAAACATTGATTTAACTGGATGGGTGATAAGAAGATATACAAATAGCAACTCTACTTCTAACTCATCAATAAATTTAACTGGTAGTACAATTAATACTGGTCAGGCATTTGTAATCGCCGCACAAGCAACTGCTTTTCAAACTGCTTTCGGTTTTGCTCCAGATTTAAATGCTGGTACAGGTGGACCAGCTGATTCGAATGGTGATGATAATTTAGAGCTAGTTGACCCAAATGGTAATGTCGTTGATGTTTTTGGTTTACCTGGTGAAGATGGCTCAAATACGAATCATGAATTTGAAGACGGCAGAGCTTATCGTAAAACTTCAGTCACACAAGGAAACGCAACATATACATTTGTAGAATGGGGAATTTGGAATGACTCTGGAAGTGCAGGAACAACAAATGCCCCCCAAGATGCTCCAGGAGCTTTTACTCCAAAGGTGAGATAAGCATTATTTTAACAATATTAAATACCAAGTTTTATAAACTCGTTATTTTTACGCATATTTATCTCGTAAATATCAAGTATGTCATCAAATCACCGAATTACTAGAGCTTTTAATCAAGCTAAAAAACTGACTTTAAACAAAGAGTCTAAATATATTTTGTTTTCTGATTGCCATAGAGGTGATAATAGTTTTGCTGATGATTTTTCTCATAATAGAAAAATATTTCATCATGCATTATCTCAATATTTACAAAAAGACTTTACCTACATTGAACTAGGTGATGGTGATGAGCTTTGGGAGAACAAGTTTGTAAACATTTTTAATGCAAATAAAGAGGTGTATTTACTTTTAAAAGAGTTTCATGAAAAAGGTCGTTTACATTTAATTTGGGGAAATCATGACATGGATTATAGCAATCCTAAAAAAGTAAGCAAAAACTTAAATTACTATTATGATGTTACTGATGGTAAAGAAAAAGAATTGATGATAAATATTTCTTTTTCTGAAGGTATTCGACTAGAGCAAGAAACTGGGAAATCAATTTTTTTATTACATGGTCATCAAGCAGATTGGTTTAATTATACCTTTTGGAAATTAAGTCGCCTTTTAGTGAGAATCTTATGGCGTCCACTACAATTAATCGGCATAAACGACCCTACGAGTCCTGCTCAAAACTTTAAAGAACTTATAAAAGTTGAAAGTCGTCTTGAAAAGTGGATCAAAAGAAATAATAATCAAATGATTATCACTGGTCATACACACCGTCCTCGTTTCCCTTCTTCAAACGAATTACCTCATTTTAATGATGGTAGCTGCGTGCACCCTCGTTGCATAACTGGTCTTGAAATAGAAAATAACCAAATCAGCCTTATTAAATGGCATGTCGTTACTAATGAAAATGGCACCATGCAGATTATAAGAACTATTTTAGAAGCTCCTCAGAATATTTCAGAATACATAGATTAATTTCTAATTTAAGACAAATTGAAGCATTTCTTGATCAATACATAACAGTTTATTAAATCCCTCTTAATATTAAGATAAAGGTAAATCAATACTTTTGAAACATCTTATTAAGATACAAATGCCATTAGATACTATTAGTTTTTGTCAACTATTTATCAGGCTAGCTGCCTTTGGCCAAGGCAGTTTTTTATTTAATACACGATTAACAATAAATTAACATTAGTGTTAGTTATTTGCACCGACAAAAACTAATAAACAACAACTAATGAATTTTAAAACAGCACTTACAATTGTAAGTATGTTTGTGTTATCGTACGTACATGCACAACAAACAAATGCTCCTAAATTTGGAAAAGGATTATTTAATTTAGTAGGAAAAGACAGTACTTGGTCAATGAATATTGGCGCAAGAATGCAATTTCTAACAACAGCTAAGTGGGATTCTGATTCGAATGGATTATCAAACCCATCTTCTTCTTTTCTAGTTAGAAGAGCACGTTTAAAATTTAATGGATTCGCTTACTCTCCAAAGTTAAAGTACAAACTAGAGCTAGGCCTTTCAAATAAAGATATTGGTGGCGCTTCAGAATTCACCAACAATGCTCCGAGATATATTTTAGACGCCGTTTTAAAATGGAATTTTCACGAAAATTTTGAATTATGGGTAGGGCAAACTAAACTACCAGGAAACAGAGAACGTGTCGTTTCTTCTGGTAATCTTCAAATGGTAGACAGGTCTTTATTAAACAAACGATTTAATATTGATAGAGATATGGGACTGCAATTAAGACATCACTTTAATGTATCAGATGATTTTATTATACGTGAAGCTTTATCAATTGCACAAGGAGAAGGTAGAAATGTAACGACAGGAAACCTTGGTGGACATCAATACACAGCTCGTATAGAGTTTTTACCTTTCGGAAACTTTGCTAGCAAAGGAGATTATAAAGGAAGTGATTTAAAAAGAGAAAAAACGCCGAAATTAGCAATCGGTACTAGTTATGATTTTAACAATAACGCTGTTAAAAATAGGAGTAACCAAGGTTCTTACATGAAAAATGATGTTGGGTTTTATCAAACAAATATTTCAACCTTATTTGTAGATGCGATGTTTAAATACAAGGGGTTCTCTTTTATGGGAGAATATGCATATAGAGACGCAAAAGATCCTTATGCTAAAAATTCAGACGGAACTTTAACAGGAGATATAGTACAAGTCGGTAGCGGGCTAAACTTACAAACTGGTTATTTATTTGCTAAAAAATGGGAAGTTTCTGGTCGATATACAAACATTTCACTAAATGAAATGATAACAGGTAAAAATGCCGAGAATCAATATACCTTAGGGCTATCAAAATATATTGCAGGCCATAAATTAAAAGTACAAACCGATGTAAGTTACTTAAACATAGCTACTGGTACTAATGAATTAATGTATCGTTTACAAATTGACATTCACTTTTAAAAAAAATAACGTAAACCTAACATGAGCACTAGAATAGTGTTTGTAGATTTGCAAAAAAATTAAAAACAAAAAAAATGGGAGATCCATATATTTTAATGCTTGTTGCCTTAGCTATTTTAGCTGTTGTCGACTTGGTTGTAGGGGTTAGTAACGATGCTGTTAACTTCTTAAATTCAGCAATTGGTTCTAAAGCTATTAAGGTTAGAAACATTATGATAATTGCTAGTGTAGGTGTGTTCTTTGGAGCCATTACCTCTAGTGGAATGATGGAAGTAGCACGTAAGGGAATTTTCAACCCAGATATGTTCATGTTTCAAGACATCATGTTCATATTTATGGCAGTAATGATTACTGATATTTTATTATTAGATATCTTTAACTCACTTGGTATGCCAACCTCAACTACGGTATCTATTGTATTCGAATTATTAGGTGCAGCAGTTTGTATCTCTTTAATTAAAATATCTTCGGATGATTCTCAAGCTTTTAATGATCTTTGGAATTACATTAACTACGAAACAGCAACTAAAATTATTTTCGGTATACTACTCTCTGTAGTCGTCGCATTCTCTGTAGGAGCGATTGTACAATTTTCTTCTAGATTGATTTATTCTTTCAATTTTGAAAAGAGAGCAACTTATATTAGTGCTTTATTTGGTGGTTTTGCAATTACTGCAATTACCTATTTTATTATTATAAAAGGAATGAAAGGAACTCCTTTTTATAAAGATATTAAGCACTTAATTGAAGGAAATACTTTATTAATTATTGCAGGAAGTTTTGTTGCTTGGAGTTTAATTTCTCAAGCGTTAATTAGTTTCTTTAAAATAAATATTTTAAAATTAATTATTGGTATTGGAACATTCTCTTTAGC
>CBDTZS010000116.1:0-10025 GCA_965364955.1 uncultured Tenacibaculum sp.
ATACGGGAACATCAAGCACTACAGTAAGTAGAGATTACGATGAGACAGATCCAATTATAGTCGATTTACCGGAAGTGCTTGAATGGTGTAATGAAGAATTACCAGATTTACTAAATGCTAAATGGATAGATAATTGTTCAATTGGAGGTGATTTAGCAGCGGTTAAAGAGAATGAAAGAATTGAGAATTGTATTAGGTATGCAGATTATGTGTTTACTGCGACTGATGATTGTGGAAACAGTACTGAAAAAATAGTTACACTGTCTTCTGAATTTGATGAGTATGAAAACTGTGAGACAGCTTTTGCGAGATCAGATAATAATTCTTGTTTCTTAAATGATGGATTTAACCGTTGGGGCTGGACCAATTATTTCGATAGCGAAGGGGTATATACAATGCCATTGTATTCAGGGGCTCCGGCCTGTGATCCTGTATCTGAAGGGGTAGGCATTCAAACAGGAGAGGTAATAGTGACTTATCAAGGGGGTTTTGCTTCAGTAGAATATAATTTATTTAACGGTTATGTTATGAATGTCGCTCATGTATATATTGGTTGTGAAAAATACCCTACGAAGAAAGGTAAGCCTACGGTAGCTCCTGGGCAGTTTAATTTTAATACTAAAACATTAGACCACGTATCTAATTATACGGTTGGTCCAATTGAAGTCAGCGGCCCTATATATGTGATAGCGCATGCTGTAACCTGTGTCGAAGTTTGTAGATGCTCTAATTCAGAAGATGAAGAAGGTTCTATTACTCCTTCGGGAAGTATAAAGTGTAATGAAATTTCACCTTCAGGAGGACTTTTATATGAGACATTAAGCTTCAAAGCGTATCCAGTTCCTTTTATGGATGAAATTTCAATTGAATACAAATATGAGTTTGAAACTGATGTTACTATTGAAGTTTATACTATTAATGGTTTGTTAATTAAGAAAATAGTTAATGACTCGTATGTTAAATCAAGTAATGAGGTAACTAAAATTAATTTATCAGGTATTCAGACTCAAATACTAATTATCAGATTGATTACAAATAGAGGTGTTGTTAATAAAAAAGTTATAGCAAAACGACCTAAAAAAAGAAAGTAGTTTGTAGTAGTTGGAGTATGTTTAAAAAGGGTTTTATTAAATGAGTTATAGTTTCACTTTTTAAATATACTCCATAAATAGAAGAAATAAAAAGACTAGGATTTTATTCTTAGTCTTTTTTTTGTGTTTAAAACTACGTAAAAGTTCCTTTAACAGTGGTTTAATTCAAAAGGCTGAACAATACTAGTATTGTTCAGCCTTTTGAATTAAAAAATCAGTATTTATTTTTTAAAAGTTGATTGTTAAATTTTAAATGTAAGCATAGGTTTTATTGATTTTTTTGAAAGGTGCTTAGTAATACTGCCGTTAAATATATGAGATAAACCACTTCTTCCGTGAGTCGCTAATGCAATTAGATCAGCGTCAATTTCATTTGAAAAATTTAAAATTCCTTTTTCAACTGAAGAATCATTATAAACATTTATAGAGTAATTTTTTATATCATATTTATTAATGAAATTTTGAATTTTTTGTTTTGTTTCTTGAGTGTTCTCAAATTTTTGTGGTGTATTGATTTTTAATAAGTGAACTTTGCTGTTAAAATTACTAGCAAAATCTAAAAATCGACTGAAAGCATGGCTTTTATCTGGTTTAAAACTAGAAGCAAATATTAAGTTTTTAGGTGAAAAATTACTTCCATCTTTTTTTGTAACTAAGACAGGTATTTCTGAGTTTCTTACGACTTTTTCAGTATTAGAGCCTATGAGTATTTCTTCTAATTCTGTATGACCTTTTGTACCCATGGTTATTAAATCGGCATTGATTTTTTTTCCATAATCACGAATTCCTTCATATGGACTTTGGAAACGAATAGCGTGTTTTACATTGTCATTTCCAGGAAAAAACTCCTGCTTATAATCAACTAATCGATCACGTACTTTTCTGATGTATAGCATGCTTTCAGGAATACTAAAAGTAGTCCCGCCTCCCATGTCAACAAAACCGGTAGGTAGTTCAATCATATGGAGTAAATGTACTTCGCTGTTTGATTTTTCAGCTATCTCTGCAGCTAGTTTTGTCGCGTATTCTGATGATTTTGAAAAATCTGTTGGAACTAGTATTTTTTTCATAATTATTAGATTTAGAGAGGGGGCGTTCTATAAAAGTACAAAAAAAGAATCAAAGAAAGCTACTTGTGTATTAGTGAATAACTTACTATCTTTGCAGCAAATTTATTAATCAGATAGATACAGGGGACGGAAGTCCCCTCTTTTTATACCTTAGGATGAATCAGGAAACAGTAAAAAAATTATTAGAAGAGGCCCTGCTAGAGAACGGATCATTGTATTTGATCGATCTGCAGTTTTTGGCTAATAGTAAAATCAAAGTGATTGTTGACGGTGATTTAGGTGTTCCGTTAAATGAATGTATTCGTATTAGTAGAAAAATAGAGAATAATTTAGATAGAGAAGAAGAAGATTTTTCTTTAGAAGTAACGACACCTGATATTGCTCATCCGCTTACAGTTAAGCGTCAGTATAAAAAAAATGTAAATAGAATTCTGAAAGTTAAAACGGAAACGGAAGAACTTGAAGGAACTTTAACTGAAGCAACAGAGGAAAGTATTACGTTGTGTTGGAAAACGAGAGAACCAAAGCCAATAGGTAAAGGAAAGCATACGGTAGAAAAAATAGTAGTTTTGTCGTATGAAGATATTAAAGAAGCAAAAGTGAAGATCATATTTTAATAAGAGAATGAAATGGAAAATATTGCGTTAATTGAATCATTTTCAGAGTTTAAAGATAATAAAAGTATAGACAGAGTAACTTTAATGTCTATATTAGAAGAAGTATTTCGTGCTGCATTAAAACGTAGGTTTGGATCAGATGAAAACTTCGATATAATTATTAATCCAGATAAAGGGGATTTAGAAATTTGGAGAAATCGTATTGTAGTTGCAGATGGTTTTTCTGAAGATGATAATGAAGAAATAGAACTTGAAGAAGCTAGAAGAATTGAGCCGGATTTTGAAATTGGTGAAGATGTCTCTGAAGAAGTAAAGTTAATAGATTTAGGTAGACGTGCAATTTTAGCATTACGTCAAAATTTAATTGCTAAGATACATGAACATGATAGTACAAATATCTTCAAGCAATTTAAAGAGTTAGAAGGAGAGATTTATAGTGCAGAAGTACACCATATTCGTCATAATGCAGTAATTTTGTTAGATGATGAAGGAAACGAAATTGTTTTACCTAAGAGTGAGCAAATCCGTTCAGATTTTTTTAGAAAAGGAGATTCAGTTCGAGGAGTTATAAAATCAGTAGAGTTAAGAGGTAATAAACCTGCTATTATTTTATCAAGAACATCACCAGATTTTTTAGTGAAATTATTTGAGCAAGAAATTCCAGAGGTTTTTGACGGTTTAATCACGATCGAAAGAGTTGCGAGAATACCAGGAGATAAGGCAAAAGTTGCGGTAGATTCTTACGATGATAGAATTGATCCGGTAGGAGCTTGTGTTGGAGTAAAAGGATCTCGTATTCACGGTATAGTTCGTGAGTTAGGAAACGAAAATATTGATGTAATCAATTTTACGAAAAATGAGCCATTATTTGTTGCAAGAGCGTTAAGCCCTGCAAAAGTAACTTCTGTAGATATTAAGCTTTATGATGAAGAGAAGAATGGTAAGAAAGGACGTGTAAGCGTTTTATTAAAGCCAGAAGAAGTGTCAAAGGCAATAGGTCGTTCGGGAGTTAATATTCGTTTAGCAAGTGAGTTAACAGGATATGAAATAGATGTTCAACGTGAAGGTCTTGAAGAAGAAGATGTTGAATTAACAGAATTTTCTGATGAAATTGAAGCTTGGGTAATTGCAGAGTTTAAGAAAATAGGTTTAGAAACAGCAAAGAGTGTTCTTGAAAAAGACGTTTCGATGTTAGTACAAAGAACCGATTTAGAAGAAGAAACAATTTTAGATGTTCAACGAGTTTTAAGAGAAGAATTCGAAGACTAAATAAAATAAAGGAAGTCAGTCTCCTGCCAAATTGATGATTATCAATACAAAATCTGATAAGCAAAGAAAAAGAACATAACTATGCGAAAGTGTAAAGTGTGTTTTTTGAATATAAAGTATAAAATAATTTATGGCTGAAGGCAACAAATTAAGACTCAATAAAGTATTAAGAGAATTAAACATTTCTTTAGATAGAGCTGTAGAACACTTGGCTAAAAACGGTCATGAAATAGAAGCTCGTCCTACTACTAAAATTTCTGATAAGGAATATCAAATATTATTTGATGGATTTCAAACGGATAAATCTAAGAAGGTAGCTTCTAAAGAGGTAAGCGAAGAAAAGCGTAAAGAGAAGGAAGCAAACCGTCAACGTGTAGAAGAGGAGCAAGAGAAGAAAAGGTTAGAAGACGAAGCTAAGAAGCAAGAGGTTTTAAAAGCTAAAGCTAAAAAGTTAGAGTTTAAGACCGTAGGTAAGATAGATGTGAAAACTGGTAAACCAGTTGAAGAGAAGAAAGAGCCTGTAAAAGAAGAAATTATAGAAGCACCTAAAAAGGAAGTTCCTGTTAAAGAAGCCAAGAAAGTTGAAGAACCAGCAGTAAAGGCAGAAAAAAAGGAAGCTAAGAAGGAAGTAACTATTAAGGTTGAAAAACCAACAGTAGTGAAAACGGAAGCACCTAAAAAAACGGAAGCACCCAAAAAAGTTGAAGTAAAAGAAACTAAGAAGGTTGTGGTAGTAAAAACTGAGGAAGTAAAAGTAGAAAAAGCTGTGGAAATTACTCCTGAAAATGCTGAGAAACTTAAAACTCAGTATAAAAAGCTTGACGGTCCTAAAATTACCGGTCTGAAAATTGATTTAAAACAATTTGAAAGACCTAAGAAGAAAAAGCCAGATGCTAAGAGTGACGCAGATAAGAAGAAGCGTAAAAGAATTAGCAAACCAGGAACTGCTACTAAACCAGGAACTGCGGCTAGACCAGCAGCAAGAGGTGCAGCAGGTAGAGGTGCTCCAAGAAGTGGAGTAGGTCGTCCAGGAGGTAGAGGAAGACCTGGTCAAAGAGCAGCAACGGTTGTTAAAAAAGAAGAACCAACAGAAGCAGAAGTACAAAAACAAGTACGTGAAACATTAGAAAGACTTCAAGGTAAATCTAAAAGAGGAAAAGGTGCAAAATACCGTAGAAATAAAAGAGATGCTCACAGAGAACATACTGAAGCGGAACTAGAAGCTCAAGCATTAGATAGCAAGATCTTAAAAGTAACAGAGTTCGTTACTGTAAGTGAAGTTGCAACAATGATGGATGTTCCTGTAACAGACATTATTTCTTCATGTATGATGCTAGGAATGATGGTAACAATGAATCAACGTTTAGATGCTGAAACATTAGTTATTGTTGCGGAAGAATTTAATCATATAGTAGAATTTGTTGGAGCTGAAGTAGAAGAGTCTATTGAAGAAGTAATCGATAAACCAGAAGATTTAATAACTCGTGCACCAATTATTACAGTAATGGGTCACGTAGATCACGGTAAAACGTCATTATTAGATTACATCCGTAAAGCGAATGTAATTGAAGGTGAATCGGGAGGGATTACGCAGCATATTGGTGCGTATTCAGTACCAGTAGGAGATCAACAAATAGCATTTTTAGATACACCAGGTCACGAGGCCTTTACAGCAATGCGTGCACGTGGTGCTCAAGTAACAGATTTAGTAATTATTGTTGTTGCTGCCGATGATGATGTAATGCCTCAAACGAAAGAAGCAATATCTCACGCACAAGCAGCTGGAGTTCCTATAATATTTGCTATCAATAAGATTGATAAGGAAAATGCGAACCCAGATAATGTTAAAACACAATTATCTTCAATGAATTTATTAATTGAAGAGTGGGGAGGTAACATTCAATCGCAAGATATTTCAGCTAAAACAGGTGAAGGAATTCCTGACTTATTAGAAAAGGTATTATTAGAAGCTGAAATTTTAGAATTAAAAGCAAACCCTAATAAAAATGCAACAGGAGCTGTAGTAGAAGCATTATTAGATAAAGGTAGAGGATATGTATCAACAATTTTAGTACAAGCAGGTACTTTAAAAATTGGAGATTATATTTTAGCAGGAAAACATAGTGGTAAAGTTAGAGCTATGTTTGATGAAAAAGGAAATAAAGTTTTAGCGGCAGGACCTTCTACACCAGTATCAATTTTAGGATTAGACGGAGCACCACAAGCGGGTGATAAGTTTAACGTATTTGCAGATGAGCGTGAAGCGAAGCAAATTGCAGCAAAACGTTCTCAATTACAACGTGAGCAATCTGTAAGAACTCAAAAAACATTAACATTAGCAGAGATTGGTCGTCGTATTGCGTTAGGAGATTTCAAAGAACTAAACATTATCTTAAAAGGAGATGTAGATGGTTCGGTAGAAGCCTTAACAGATTCATTCCAGAAATTATCAACTGAAGAGATTCAAGTTAATATTTTACATAAAGGAGTTGGAGCGATTACTGAATCTGATGTGTTATTAGCAACTGCTTCAGATGCAATTATTGTTGGGTTTAACGTACGTCCACAAGCAAATGCAAGAGTTATTGCAGATAGAGAAGAAGTAGATATTAGAACATACTCAATTATCTATGACGCCATTAATGACTTGAAAGACGCAATGGAAGGAATGTTATCTCCTGATATGAAAGAAGAAATTCTTGGTAATGTTGAGATTAGAGAAGTTTATAAGATTTCTAAAGTTGGTAACATTGCAGGTTGTATGGTAATGAATGGTAAGATTACAAGAGATTCAAAAATCCGTATTATTAGAGACGGAATTGTTGTTCACGATGGCGTATTAACTGCATTAAAACGTTTCAAAGATGATGTTAAAGAAGTAACAAAAGGATATGATTGTGGTGTTCAAATTAAAGGATACAATGATATTGTTGAAGGAGATGTTATAGAATCTTATACTGAAATAGCAGTAAAGAAAAAGCTGAAATAAGCCTTTTTAAAATTTATATAAAAAAAGACGTCTTGATAAAGACGTCTTTTTTTCGTTTAAAAAATATGCTATTTATCAATTAGTTAACTTTTATGTGAAGCTTTGTTAAATTAATTTTATTCTTTTTTAAAAATTAAGATTGCTTTGCATGTGGTTTTTAAAGAGGTTGTTGGCTCTTTTATGTAGGTGAGTTTAATTAAAAAAAATATCCATATATTTGATATTGTTAAAAAACCCTTCAGTTTATCATTAATATGATAAATTTTTAACAAATTTTATGTTTTGAAATTTGTTTATTGGTGTTTAACAAAACAATGTCGTTTTTAAAATGACTTTATTAATTAACTAATTTTTAAATTTTTCACAACATGAAAAGAATTTTTCTAACAATGGCAATTGCTGCTGGAATTTTAGTAGGCTGCCAAACGAATGAACAAAACCCAGATTTTGAACCTATTGTTGAAGCGTCTTCTTTACAAAAAGCAGAAAAGCAATGTTTTGCTAATGATGTTTTAAATGATAACATGACAAAGGATGCAAGTTTAAAAGATAATATGGCCAAAATTGAAGATTTTACTAGTCAGTATATCTCTAGGGTTAAAAAAGGAGAGCTGCAATCTAGATTAGTAAATGGTAAAATTCAAATACCAGTAGTTTACCATGTAATATACAAACAAGCAAGTGAAAACTTATCTTTATCTATATTACAAGATCAAATTGATGCAATGAATGAAGATTTTAACTTACAGAACCCCAACAGAGGGGCATTACCTGCAGAATTTGCAGGAGTTGAAGCTAATATTAATGTAGATTTTGTAATTGAAGATGTAATTAGAGTTCAAAACTCTAAAAAGAGAAGTTGGAGACCAGATGATTCAATGAAGCGTTCTTCTAGTGGAGGTAGTGATGTAGTAAATCCACAAGAATTTTTAAATGTTTGGATTGTAAATATTATGCCTTATAGAGGTGGTCAAATTTTAGGGTATGCACAATTCCCTGGAGGTAGTTGGTCTACAGATGGTGTTGTTTTAGCGCATCAATTTGTTGGTCGTAACCAAAGAACTGCCACTCACGAAGTTGGTCATTGGATGAATTTACGTCACATTTGGGGCGATGGTGGATGTGGTGCAAGCGATTTTGTTGCTGATACTCCTGATGCTGATGGAAATAGTAGAGGTTGTCCTTCTTATCCAACAATTGAGTGTGGAAGTGCTAATATGACAATGAACTTTATGGATTATTCTGATGATACTTGTATGTACATGTTCTCAGAAGGTCAAAAAAGCAGAATGGATGCAGTTTTTGCTACAGGTGGTTTTAGAGCTACTATGGCTGATTAATTATAGTATACAAGAATTTATAGATTAGGGCGTTCTTTAATTAGAGAACGTCTTTTTTATATTTACAAGAAAACACAAATTAATGAAATATTTAAAAATAATATTGCCTTCAATTTTTTTACTGATGATGAATTGTACAGCTCAGGAAAGTTCAAAAGAATTTGAAGTAATTGAATATGAAGCGCAAACCAGAGGTAGTTTAATAACTATTAAAGTACTTAATAGTGAATTATCCTATAAATCAAATAATAAAGAAGGGAAACATAAACTATCTAGTAAAGAAATAAATGAATTATCTAATACTATAAAAAGTATAAGCTTGAAAGCTATTAGTACTTTAAAAGCACCAAGTGAAAGAAGAATTACTGATGGTGCTTTGCATGCTGAATTTAATATTAAAGCAGAAGGAAAGAAATTTAGGTCGATTACTTTTGATGCCGGGAATCCACCAATAGAATTAAAAAAACTAGAAGATTTATTATACCAGTTAGCAAAACTAACTGAATAAAAAAACCGAGCTGCATGCTCGGTTTTTTTTAAAAAGGATAAAAGAAAACTTATTGTCTTGTCCAATTAGCACCCCAAGCGGCGTAATTTGTACCAGTTGTGTTTGCGTTTTCAGTTATGAAATCAGCAGTTGTAAAAACAACACCAGTATCATTTTTCAATTTAGTTGTTACATCTTGAAATTTAACATCAGTAGCTTTTAAATCTCCAGAAGTAACCCCAGCACCCGTTGGGTTATCAGTAGCATCCCCATCAAGATCGAACCCTTCGGTAAACCCGATTAATAACACATTGTTAAAAATACCTTGTGTACCAGCTCTTAAACGGATTGCTTCATTTCCTGTTCCAGATCCTAATCCTTCAATAGTTAAGTTTGTAATAGTAGGCTTTGAAAAGAATTTAGGAGAAGATAAGTTTCCTATGTCTGTATTATATCCATCAGCTTCAACACCTTTATCATGGTCTGTACCATGCTTTACATAAGCATTCGTAATAGTTCCTGAATAACCTTCTGTCCAATCTATAGAATCGTCTTCAGCATTAACAATAGAAACATTGTTTACGTTTACTGTTCCTCCAAAAAATTCAACACCATCATCTTTACCTTCAAACATTTGAATGTATTCAATAATAGTCTCATTACCTACACCGTAGAAAGAGAATCCATTGTTTTCTGATTGACCATCTGCTTTACCTCCAGAATATTCTACTCTTACATATCGTAAAGTACCAGAATTATCATCAGCAAGATTTCCACCATAAGGTAAACTTGCAATTTCTGAAGTAGAAGTTGCAGTTCCGCCAGTTACAGAATTAATAGGAGCTTTACCTAATAAAATTAACCCACCCCAATCACCAGCATTTGGTGTATTAGCATTAGATGTAAAAATAATTGGTTGGCTAGAAGTACCTTCGGCCATAATTTTTGCTCCTTGAGTAATTGCTAAATATACATCAGCACCTGTAGCAGCAGCTTTAATTACTGTACCAGCTGGGATTGTTAAAGTTGTACCATTTTCAAAAATTGCTGGCCCAGTTATAATGTAAGATTTTGATGTGTCTAAAACTAAATCAGTTGTATAGTTTCCTTTTAACTCAACTACTTGACCTGTTGTAGGTATTGATCCACCTCCATTATTATT
>CBDTZS010000117.1:0-10008 GCA_965364955.1 uncultured Tenacibaculum sp.
ATTTTATGAAACCTACTACGCAATCATTTGCGCAGTTTTGTTGTAGTTTTAAATAAATGTTACTCTGCTCAATAAACTAATGATAGCAAAATTTCTTGACTTTGTTATTAGAGATTATAAAGCTAAAAAAGCATATTCCGAAAAACAAGAAACCACAACTTTCGCTGTGGTTTCTTAACTGTATTTCTTACTCTTTCCCGCCACTAGTTACAAACTAGCGGGAGCGTGGGTAAGAAAAATAGCATATTTTTTATTTATAAGTAACCTACTTCTGTTTAAAGTCTTTTTTCAGCTTGTTTCGACTGCATAACAATTTTGTATTCTTATTTACCTCAAATATAAAAAATATTAGGTTGTAAACAACCCATTGTATTCAATTCGTTGAAATCAACTGATTGTTTGCAATTTTGATTCATGTCAAAACATCAACGAAAAAAAGAAATACCTCAATTCTGTATCGAATTAGGTCAACATATTAGAGAACTTAGGAATCAGAAAGATTTAAGTATTGAAGAAATAGCTTATAAAGCTGGAATTAATGGTCAAAATCTCAGAAAGTATGAATTAGGTAAGCAAGAAATGAAAGTTTCTATGTTAAAAAGAATTGCTAATGCTTTTGAAATGACTACTTCAGAATTATTATCTTTTGATGTAGAAAAGAATGAGAAAATTAAATAAGTGCAGCTCGATTTCGTTGAATACCATTTTTTAGTTCTTCATAAGCTATGATTTTATATTCTCTTTCTTGTCCTCCAGAATTTAAAAAATTATGAAATACTTCAAGGTTATTATTAAAGAATTGAAGATTAATTTGAATACGATTATTAATAACTGGTATATGATTTTTCTTATCGTATACATATTGATGTCCCATGTTATTAATTTCAATTTGGTATGTTATGTTTTTCATGATGTAAATTTACAAAACAACTGTAAATCAGACAATTCTGTCACAAATATTGTGACAACTATGTTTTAAAAGTATAATTAATTACTTCCAACTCCCAAAAAAAAGAAGATGAACCTAAGTCCATCTTCTTGCATATTCTGACTATTTAATAAACTACTAAGAATTATCTTCTACAGTAGCATTTGGTGCATTATTTTTAACAGAAGCTATTCCATTTTCCATTGCATCATTACTTGAATACATTTCACTGGTTACAATGATTTTTAGATGCTTTTAGATTGAAGTATGGGTTTCCATTTTTAGCTGTTAATCTATCGTATCTAGCATCAATTTTAATTCTTATCTAAATTTTTAATTTTAATAAGGTTACTAACACTTTTAAAAATAAAGAAGAGAGACAGGATTTCAATTAAATAAAACCCACTAAGATATCCTCCTATTTGAATCTCTCCTTTAATAAAGAAATAATAAATAAACTTTATAATTATTAGAGTACTTAAAAGAATCCATAAATAATTATTCTTTATAAAAACATTTACAATCATAATAATCACTATTATAGATTCAAAAAGAACAATATTAAGCCCTTTATTACTAAAAGTTAATACATCTGAGCTTCCAGCCTTAACAAGGCTAATTATTTCTAACATCACAAATAATATTAATATTAATATTAATGTTATATTTTTTACATTTAAATTTTTCATGATATGTTATTTATGGTGATTACCTATAAAAACTCCAACTTTATTATTTTTCAAAGCTTCTTCATACTCTTTTTGGGTATTATAAACATTTATTGTTGTACCATTTTCTTTTGAAGAACCAATAACTAAATAAGATGTAGTTTTTTCCTCATTTTTTGATGATGATTCAAATGAAAACACTCCATAAGATGTTTCTTTTTCCTTACTATACCCAAAACCAACTGTTTCAAAATTAGTTACTTTTTCTTCTTTTTTATTATAAGATTTTTCATTTTTAGAAAAATATGCAATTTTACCAGTGTTTGCAATATTACTATAAGTTCTTCTCATTCTGCTTTTGCCATGTACTGACCTCATATAGTTTGCAAATTTTACTGCTCTTTTTTCTGTATTAACAGCTCCATCCCTAGGATATATCCCAGAATTATGGTCGTCAGCATGAGAAAATTCATGAGCAGCAAACATTGAACTTGAGGTTGAACCTCCTTCTAGACTTGGTAAAATCGGTGACCCTACTGAATAAATAGTATTTGTATTAGGGTCATAATTAGAACTTTGTGATAAAAATGTAGATTTATATCTAAAAGTAGATTTTGATTTTATTAAACGAGAAAGTAATGCCCTTCCTTTCTTAGTCGCAGCAATTTGAGCCAAATTCGTGAGTTTTTTAGCCGAAAAATTTCCAATTATTATTTTTTTACCATCTGGGTCTTTAAATATTATTGGATTACCTGCTACATAATTATAGGGAGATAAATTATTATATTTTTCAGCTAAAGGGTCAAGATTCATCCATCTACCTAAAGCAGCATCATAATTCCTAGCTCCAAAGTCATGCCAATTTAAGTTATTTCCTCCAACTAAATCATCATTCAGTTCTTTCCCACCAAATCCAAACTTTTGAGCAGTACTATTTCCAATACCATGATTCATTACAGTATTATACCCTTTATGTTTTAAACCAAATGGATAGTAATTAGACTCTTCAATAATATCTAACGACCCTGTAGCTCCATTTTTAGCATAAGACAACCTAACATTCCCTAAGTGGTCTTTGTATTGATATACATAGTTAAAGGTACCATTATCATTCTTTACATAGCCTTCTGGGTGGTTAAAGAATTCTAAGACTTTCGAAGCAGTACCTGTTTTTTTGTATATAAAGTTACCAGCATAATCTGTAATAACATTACTTACTGACTTTCTTAGTTTAGTACCTGTTGCATCGTAAATATAATTGATACTTTGCCCCCCAATAGTAACTTGCGTTGGTAAACTTAAATGATTGTAAATGATATTGGTGATACCTTTATTGGCATCGGTTTTCATATTACCATTTACATCGTAGGTATAATCATTAGATAAATCGGGAGTATCAGAATTATGATCATCTTTAAATTCTCCTTTAATAACTGATGCACTAACAATGGCATCAGAAACTCCCATTAATTTATTACCATTAGTATAAGTGTATGTTAAATCATCCATCACATTAAAATCACTACTAATGTTTTTATCTGGGTTTTCTACAATATGACCTTTACGTTTTAATTTAGTAATATTTCCATTTTTATCATAATCAACATTAGATAAGCTATACCTATCTATATCATCAGTCGCTTTTTCTAATCTGTTGAGCGCATCATAAGAATACTTATACCAACGTAATTGATTATCATTTTTGGTTTTCCATTCAGTTTCTGCTATGTTTCCATTAAATAAGTCATCAGCCCCATGTTCAACAGTGTTATAGTTAAGCTTAAAAGCAAATAAATCTCCTCCAATATTAGAAGTTTTATTTATTTCTTTTAACCAACCTCTTACATTGTAGGTATAATCAATATTTTGTAATCTAGGTTGAATTGTTGTTCCTCCAACATCTTTCCTTTTAAGTTGCCCTAACTCGTCGTAAGTGTTTTCAGTAATAACTTCGATTCCTGTAATATTTGTTCCCTGCTGTGTTTGTTTGGTTAAACGACCAACATGATCGTATACAAACTTATCTGTAAGGGTAATTGTTGGCAAGTTATCATCTGTTTTTGTATGAGTAGAAATCGTTTCTTCTACTTTACCAACGAAGTCTAATTTACTTTTTATAATATCGGTACTTAATAAAAAGTCATTTTTAGAATATATGTAAATAGGTCTTGCTTTTTCATCGTAATAAGATACTGTAGTAATCCACTTTACTGGAGACTCACCTAAAACCTTTACCTTGCTTCCTGTTGCTAACCCTTTTAATATCGTTGTTGAATTTACGCCATAGGCATTTATTGAAATTCCTGTACCTGCTCTATCAAAAGTATAATTATCATAATAATTTACAGTGAATACTTCTAAACTTGTTGTTGGAAAATCACTATTTGTATAATAGACTCCTAAAGCTCCTGTTGTAGTAAGTTTTTCTTCAAAATACTTTTCAGACACATTATTTTGAGTATCAAAATGCGTTTGCATTTCACTTTGATTAAGAACAGAACCATGCGTATATAACCCTGTATATACAACCCTTCCTAAAACATCATACTTTGTAAATAACCATTTTTTATCATCGGCTGTAGTGTTGTTATTTACACTTCTTAAATTAGCATCTTGTGTTAAAACAGGTCTATCTAATTTATCATATATTATATATTCCCAACCTTTGCCCGGTATTTTCTTTTCTACCAAACGCTTTCTATAATCATATTTATACTGGTAACATAATTCAGCTAACTTCATAGTACCTGGTTTAGCAGATCCTGATTCTGATAAAGGAGGCAATACGTAGGTTAAATTCCCGAAATCATCATACACATAATACGTGTCATGAGCTGTTTCTAAAGTCAAGACTAAGGCATAAGTTCGTTTTAAAACAACTTGTCCTTGTTTATTTTTAAACTCTTCAGTTGTGTGCAATTTACTTACACTTCCATCGTGATTCTCATCCTTTGTAATCGTTTTATATAACTCATTTTCACTATAATAACCACTATTTTTAGAAATATTTAATTGTAATGTAGCTGTATAAGTCTTATTACTAAAAGATGTTGTTACATAATATTCTCTTACTTCGCTTATTGTATTTGAATGATAATCAAAGGCTATTTCATGACCGCTTCCTAATTTCCAGGCTTTACCTGGTGCGGCTTGTTTTAACACCCTATTAAGGGGAGAACCATCAAATTCCTTTTCTGAAAATGGGTTAGGAAGGTTTACATCAATATCTGCTGAATAATTTAGCTCATAATAAGTATTCGTAGCTGCTTGAGCTCCTGTTTTAATAATGCCGTTATCAGTTGTAGAAGCATAGGGTAAATATTCTTTTACCTTACGTCCTAAAGCATCATATTCTATATGAGTTACAATGTCTTTTTCATTGGTGCTTTGTTTAATTCCTACATTTTGTTTAGCTCTTCCTAATCCATCAAAATAGGTAACTGACCTAACAACATCTTTTGTCTCTGTTAAAGTAGATGTATTTGTTGTTGGAACTTGAGGGACTATAGTATATACATAATTCTCTTTACTTAAACCACTTGTTGTTAATGAACAACCCGTCGTAGTTCCTAAGCCCTTATCATCTGGACATTGATCATCACTATTATCAACATAATTTAAAGGTTGAGTACATTGAATTTTTATTTTACTAGGATCAGGATCTCCTAATAAATCTCTATCTGCATCGTCATACCAAGTAGTACCTCCGACTATTCCGATAGTTACATCTATATAAGCAGAACCAACGCTCCAAACATCACTAGTGTTTTTTGCTCGTAAATAATACCTACCGGTAGTAGTTATAGGATAAAGATTATCTGATAAATTAGAATTACTTGCATTTGTCCCATTACTATTAGTTCCTTGCCAATACCAAAGAACTTCTGTAGTAGTAGGTACTCCAACTCTTTCTAAGCTGGCACTATTACAGGTTTGTGCTGGTGATAATGCTATCGCTACATTAGAGTTAGCAGGAGGTGCAGGAGCTGATGCTCCATTAACATCAACGAAATAAGTAGCTTCTAATATTCCGCTTGTAGAATCCGTTGCTGTATAAGATATTTGCTTACTTCCTGAACTAGCCCATGTAATTTCTGCACTTGTCGCATTTAAAGTTACGATAGTAGCTCCTTTACTTGACCAAATTCCTGAAAAAACAGTTACTCCAGATGCTGACGCGTAATAAGTATGTGTTTCATTTATATTTACAGTTGATGGGCCAATTATCGCTAATTCTCCATCACTACCGGGTAATGGTATTCCTGAGCCAGGGTCTTGCTCAAATTGCCCTAGTATACTTTGTAAACAGAATAAGGCTAATAATAAACTAATATTTTGAATCTTTTTATAACTTTTCATAGCAAATTAGTCTTTATAGTTATATTGGTTTTCTTTTAAAATTTTTCCTTCTGAATCTTTTACAAACCATAATCGATTAAAACTATCGTATTCATAATAGATAACCTGCCCTCTTGGATCTGTAACACTTGTAACGCCTATTAATGGATCGTATGTAAAGGTGGTGACTTGTGAGTTTGATAAACCAGGTGCTGTTCGTAGTGCAGTTAAAGCAGTTTGTAAAATGATTTCGCTTGCAGTATCTTTATCTAAATTTGATACGTTTTGAATTTTAGCTAAGGTGTTAAAATTAGTATCCTGAATTGATGCTATTGCTAAATTTACTTGTGATAATGTAGCGTTCCCTATCTTAGCAATAGGCTGTGTTTCATTATAACCCCAGATATAAACGATATGAGTACCGTCTTTTTTACTTACCTCTGTTGGGTTACCTTTGTCATTATAAGCATGGTAAACAACCTTATCTTCTAAAGCATTTGTTGCACTTGGTACTCCTATTAAGGTTTGCACTTTACTTGGTAAATATAAATTTGGTGTATTATGCTGATCTGAATATATTGTATTTTGACTTGACAAAAGAACATTGTCTTTATAGGTTTTACTAGTTAAAGGCTCTACTATACGATTTTCATTTATTAATCTTGTATCATTTACGTCATGAGCAAATTCAGTCTCTGTCTTTATAACCTCTCCTTTACTATTTGTAATCTCGCTTTTAGTAAGCTGTAAATGATCAGTGTTTTCATAAAAATAATTTGTTGTCGTGGTAATTGGATGCAACCCATTAATATCATATTGTGTATTAACAGTGTTCTTGAGATAATGCCATTGAGATCTCTTATAATACCTTGTTATATCGTAATCAGAAATTTGTTCCTGCACAGAACGCGCTATTAAATAAAACGTTTCTCGTAAATGAAAATTATAAAAAGAAGATTGCTTATTTAAAATAGGGTTCGTATCATATATGTTTAATGTCTTTTGGTTAGAGATATAATTACCTAACTCTTTTTTAAAGAGTAATGTTTCTACCTCTTGACCTGTTCCAAAATTATTTATAAAAGGAGTACCCACCACTACATTTCCTTGAATAGGAATAGAATTAATTACTGAAGGTATATTATACTTGTGAAGTATCCCTCCTCCTTCAAAATCAATTCCAAATTCCTCAATTACAGATTCATATGCTATATGAGAGCCTTGTTTAGTATATAAATTATACAAAGTTGACGATGAAAGGGTTAAGTAATCCTTTTTAGTTACTGTTTCTGGTGCCTGAATTCCCCCACTAGAACCCAGCGATGTATGAATATTATATGTAATTGCAGGAATAGGTGTTTCTGTTTTCCCACTAGAACAATCTAAACAAGACAAGTTACCATAATGGTATTTTTTCACTTCTTCTTTACCTTCCCCATTGTTAGTTATCATTTCTTTTAACCTTACCCCTCCAACTTCCAGGTTTGTTTCAATCTCTGTTGATGGTTTATCATAATAAGAGAAATTAAAATCTCCACGAACACACTCAAAAGGAACCCCAAAAGAAAACTGGTACCTTTTTCCTTCCTCTAAATCTATATAAAATTGCCCTTGGCCATTATCTTCAGCTATAGTAATATTACTAGTAGGATTAACTATAAATCCTGTGGATGATACATTATATAAAACATTTTTTGATTCAAAAACATTAGATCCTTCATTCGCAACTTTAACACTTAAAGATCCTTTTATATGATGATCTGGCCAATCATTTTGCCAACATGTGGCTCTTCCTACACTAAAATACAAAGGTGTTTTATTTTGTAAAAAAGGAATTGCATCGGTAGTTTTAATTATTGTTCCTCCACCAAATCCATCTTCATCATTTTGGATATGAATTCCAAGATTGGTTTTAGGTTGGAAAATAGTTTTTGTTCCATAATACGAATGAGATTCATATAAAATCTCATTAAATCCTCCAGTAGGATATACTATTTTTTTCAACATTCCATTCACCCCAAAAAGACTATTAGGTTTTTTATCTCCTATAACACTAGAAAAGACATTTTTTAATATAGTATTATTAGAAGCAGAATAAAAAAAATGGTTATCACCACTTACTAAATATCTATTACCATCAACTCCATTATAAAACCCCCAATAGTCTTGTGCATACGAAAACATAGGTGGTATTTTATCTGGAGAATAGTATGACAATAAATAAGGTTTCTTTAATGTTCCTTGATTACCAACTTCAGTAACTGACTTTAAAAATAATCTTTTACCGTATCTATCTTCGTAAGGTTTATCTAAGTTTTTTAAACTTAACAATGTTGAGTTTACAATATTATAATCCAATAAATACTTCTTAATTAAATTATTATTTGAATTTTTCAATTCAATACTATCAAGTTTATTAAATCCTGTTGTATTACTCGAATATGTAAAATTCACCTCACCAATTGCACTAACAATTGATGACAATTGTGCAAATCGAGTATTGACTTGAGAGAATATTAAATTTTGTCCTGGAGATATTGGTGTACTACCATCTGATGAAGCGGTAACCCTTTGTGACAATACAGCATTGTATGTTTTATTAAAATTTGTATAATTAAAACTTATTTCTTCACCAGAAATTGACTTTATTTTACTCAAATACCAACTACTATCTGCCTCTAAACTCCAAAAACTATGTCCTCCGCCTGTTGATCTCTGCATAGTTCTTTCTATAGAATTCTCGTTACCAAACCAGAAAATTGTTCCTTTTGGATCTGTAATTTTAAAGGCATACGTAGAATTAGGTGTTTTCTCGATTTTTAAAGGAGATGGATTAATTAAAACGGGTATTCTATTTTCATCTAAAAAGAATTTCCCTGTATATCCATTGAAATTAAAAGAATATATATCTGAAAGAGTGTCATATCCATCTTCAGAATTAGTTGAATTGTTTAAATAATTAAGAACTTCTTGAGTCCCTCCTTCGGGGAAATTATTTGGCATAATAGCTTTTATAGCTTCATCTGCATCATCCATAACAACCCTTGTAATAACCCCTCCTGCATTCAAACTCCAACCTAGCCCTACATTAGATGCTGTTTGATCAACTCGAATTCCATTTGAACTGTAACTTAATGAAATTGGAATAGTTAAACTCCCTTGATTAAATTGATAAATAGGTATGCTTACTTGTGGTGTACCCGTAAATAAACCTACGGGGATTTTTCCATATTCTCCCAATGAGGATGCGTTTGGCGATGCTGGTATAACTTTAGGTAATTCTTGTGCATATCCCAATGCACAAATTAGCATCATAACAATGCTTAATTGTAGTTTTTTCATAAAATGTCGTAGTAATTAAATTAGCAATTTGTTTTCTTTTCAAGAGCTAAAATATAAATAATATTTATATTCTTGACAAGAACTGGAAATTACTTTAAGATACTCTTTATAAATACTTTACTAAGTATCTTTTATCAAGATATCAAAGAGAGAAAGATGTATTTTTTTCTTTTTGTTTGAGAGATATTTTTGGGAAGTTTATTCATTATCAGAATAATTTTGCTCAAATATTTCTAATAAGTATAGGAATTAACATTGGAGTTATAAGTATAATATCTTTGATTCTCTTTATACACACAAAAAACCATCTGACACAATTGGTTTAGGCGCCTTTTTATTCTTTCTCTTATCAGCAATTCGCTTTCCTTCAATTGCTTTTTTAGTGTTTTTTCAATCTCCCTTGTTTTTTCGTTGTTGCTTTTTTGATTTTAAAACCAAGTTTTTGTTGCAACTCTTTTGAATAATTAACTTTCATCATTAAATTGAAATCTTAATTTGCCCTTATTAATACTTACTCCTTTTTATCCAAAATCATAATTTACTGCGTATTCAACAAACGGGTCAACTCTGTACAGTAAAAAACCATTTGTTTCTTATTCTTATTCTTATTTATTCTAAATAAAAGGTTACATTTGCATCGAAATTTATCTCTAAGAATGATTATTTTTTACACTGAAAACAAGAAATTCACCCCTGTTATTTCTATTCAACAAGAAACAATATGCGCTTCAG
>CBDTZS010000118.1:0-9964 GCA_965364955.1 uncultured Tenacibaculum sp.
TTATTAGATAGTGAAACTACGGCAGAAGTGCTGATGGATGTTGATGATGATGTCCGTGAAAAAATATTAGAACAATTAACAGCAAAAGAAATTGCTGAAGAAATTGATGAACTTGACACCGATGATGCTGCCGATCTAATTTCCGAACTTCCTGAAAAGAGGAAAAAGGAGGTGATGCAAGAAATTGAAGATGATGAACACGCCAAAGAAATTGTGGAATTATTACGTTACGACGATGATTCTGCGGGTGGTTTAATGGCTAAAGAATTGGTGAAAGTTAATGAAAACTGGACGATTCCACGCTGTGTAAAAGAAATGCGTATTCAGGCTGAAGAAGTTACACGAGTACATTCAATATACGTAATTGATGATAACGGAAAACTAAAAGGGCGCTTATCATTAAAAGATTTATTAATGGCATCTACAAAGGCAACAATTGCCGAAGTATATATACCAAAAGTAGATTTTGTGAGCGTAACAGATGAAGCAGAAGATGTTGCCAATATTATGCGTAAATATGATTTAGAAGCAATTCCCGTTGTTGATGAACTAGGTGTTTTAGTAGGTAGAATTACCATTGACGATATTGTAGATGTAATTAAAGAAGAAGCCGACAAAGATTATCAATTAGCTGCAGGTATTACGCAAGATGTTGAGGCTGATGATACTATTTTAGAACTTACTCGTGCTCGTTTACCTTGGTTATTCTTAGGTTTAATAGGAGGTCTTGGTGCTTTTTTAATCATGGAGAATTTTCAAGAAATGTTTAAAGAGAACTATGTTTTATTCTTTTTCACACCTTTAATTGCAGCCATGGCGGGGAATGTTGGAGTACAATCTTCAGCGATTATTGTACAAGGTTTAGCAAATGATGATGTAAAAGGAAGTATTAATAATAGGCTAGTTAAAGAAATGCTCTTAGCTGCGCTTAATGGCTTAGTATTAGCAATCTTTTTATTTGGATTTATATGGTTCTATAACGGAGAGGTTCGTACAGCTTTTGCTATTTCTATTTCGTTAGTAATTGTTATAATTGTAGCTGGTTTAATAGGGACTTTTATTCCGTTGTTTTTAGATAAAAGAGGTATCGATCCTGCAATTGCTACGGGTCCGTTTATTACGACAAGTAATGATATTTTTGGAATCCTTATTTACTTTTGGATTGCGAAAATGATTATTGGTCTTTAACGGTTTGTTCCATTTTAACCTTATCTAGCAAATCATCAATCTTATCTTTAGGTATAAAACTTTTTAACATTACTAGTGCGCCGAAAACAATTAATAAAACACCCATTCCTCGTTTTATTCTATAAATGACTAAAGGGGTTAGTTTACTTTTTAGTTGTTTTGCTAATAATATTTTCCCCAAGTCAGTAAGTGCATATCCAAAAAGTATCGTTGCAAAATACCAAAAAATATAAGTAGGATTCATATTTAACGTTGGTCCAACAACTAAAATTACTCCAAGCCAAGTTGCTAAGACACCAACATTAATAAAATTTAGAGCAAAACCTTTTAATAATAATTTCACATAGTTGTTGCTCTCAATAATTTTAACCTCAGGAACTGCCTCTCCTTCTTTCTTATTGTTTTTATCTAAATAAGTTATCAAGCCATATACTATAAGAATTAGTCCACCAACCAAAAACAAACGAGGATCATCTTTAATTTTTTCTAGTAAACTTCTACTTCCATAATAAGCGATTAACATAAAAGAAATATCGCCTAAAATTACACCAACATCAAAAGCAATTGCTGCACGCGCTCCTTTTAGAATACTTGTTTTAATTAGCATAAAAAATACAGGCCCTATCATAAATGACATAACAAAACCTATAATAAAAGCATTTTTTAAATCGTAAAAATCCATTCTAAGTATACTTTTTTAACTACTAAACATCATCGAAATCAATTACTACTTTCGGTGTAGTAGGGTGTGCTTGACAAGTTAAAATAAACCCTTCTTCTAACTCACTATCTGTTAAAATAGAATTCTTAGACATTACCGCTTTACCTTCGGTAACTTTGGCAATACAACTACTACAAACTCCTCCTTGGCAAGAATATGGAGCATCTAACTTATTACGCAAGGAAGCTGCCAAAAGAGTATCTGTTTTCTCCATGGTAAAAGTAGATTCTTCATCATCTAATAAAACGGTGATTTCCGATTTTCCGTCGGGATACGTTGCAGGAATCTCTCCTTCAGTTGAACTAGCAGTAAATAACTCAAAATGAATGTTTTCTTTAGCTATTCCATCTTCTTGTAAAGTTTCAGACACCAAATTAATCATTTCTTCAGGACCACATAAATATGCAGCATCAAAAGAAATATCTTTATGAATGTTTTTAACGAAGTAATTAACATGGTTTTTATCTATCCTACCTAATTTACTTTCGCTTCTAACTTCTTTACTAAAAATATAATGCAAGTTAAATTGCGTAGGATACTGTTCAGCTAAAGCGTTTAGTTCAGTATAAAAAATAGTGCTTTCTGCCTTTTTATTACCAAATACCAATGTAAATGTTGATGATGGTTCGTTCTCTAACACCGTTTTTACCATCGATAAAACTGGGGTAATTCCGCTACCTGCTGCAAATGCTATATAATTTTTATTTTCTGAAGGCTGCAATATAAATTTTCCTTCTGGTTCAGAAATTTCTAAAGAAGTATTTTCTTTCAGTTTAGTCGTTGCATAGGTTGAAAACGTTCCTTTTTCAACAGCTTTAACCGCTACCTTAATTTGATTACTATTCGGTGAAGCACATATAGAATACGCTCTTCGAATCTCGTGATCGTTTAACGTTGTTTTAATGGTTATATATTGTCCTGCGATAAAAGTATATGCTTCTTTTAACTCTGCAGGAACTGTAAATAAGATAGAAACAGCATCAGCAGTTTCCTTTATTATTTTTTCAATATTTAATTTATGAAATGTAGACATGTATTCAGTTTAGAACTACAAAAATAAGCAATCATAAGGGAACCTTTTGTTACAGTAAGCATAAAATAATACATAAGATTATTATACATAAGAAAATTATGTATATTTGCATACCTAAGTTTTTTAGGTATAAAGTAAAAGTTTGTTCTTATGGGAAATCAAAAATTATACAAAGGTTCTTTACAGACGATCATTTTAAAGCTGTTAGCACAAAATGATAAGATGTATGGTTATGAAATTACTCAAAAAGTAAAAGAATTAACCAAAGGTGAATTAAAAATTACTGAAGGCGCTTTGTATCCCGCCTTACATAAATTAGAAGCCGAAGGTTTATTAGATGTTGAAGTTGCTAAAGTGGGTAATCGTTTACGCAAATACTACAAACTAACTGAAAGCGGCACCAAAGAAACGGCAAACAAATTAGAAGAAATGCAAGAATTTTTAAAAACGATGCAACAATTGGTAAACCCTAAATTTAGTCTAGAATAGTATGGAATTAACGAAAGAACAAATACAACGAATAGATAAATACTTAGATGTAAAAGGTATAAAATTTATCGATTTTAGAATTGAAATATTTGATCATATTATATCACAAATAGAACAAAAGTTAGAAATAGAAAATACTGATTTCGAAACAGTTTTTTATCAAGTAACCAATGAATGGAATAAACAACTTAATGGTACTTCAAGTTTTTTATTCGGATGGGGTTATTCGGCACCTAAAACTGTAATTAAAAAAGCCAAGAAAATTCACAAGAAACTGTATACTAAAGTAGCATTAATTATATCTGTACCACTAATATTAGGGATGCTTTTAAATTTACCTTTATTCAAAATTGCTTTAAACTCAGTGAATTCAGAAGGTGATTTAATAGCGGTAGTGCTTTCAATAATTTCAGGATTTATTATTTATAAATCAAGAAAAGAAATTGATAAAACTATTTACAGTTTTTTGATTAAAACTCAAGAAACAATATTGTTTCTCGGAGCTATACTTGTATTTATGTATTCATTTGATGTTAATTCAATAGAACTTTTATTATTCTTTGTTTTTTATAATTGTTATTTAATTGTTCTACACTTTAATCACAAAAAAGAAAAAGAGAAATATAAATTATTAGTAGAGAATTAGTTATGAAACTTACCAACCAACATATAAAACAACTGTACCAATTCACTCGTCAACATTTTGTGGAACATTACGATGTACAAACCGAATTGGTAGATCATTTAGCAAATGACATCGAACAAATTTGGGTGGCGCAGTCACATTTAAAATTTGAACAAGCTAGAGATATCTCTTTCAAAAAATTTGGGGTATTTGGTTTTATGGATGTGCTTGAAGAAAAGCAAATACAACTAAGTAAAAAGTATTATAAAATCATTTTAGGTTTTGTGAAAGAATGGTTTAGTCTACCTAAAATAATTATCACTTCCTCTTTACTTGTTTTCTTTTATACTTTATTGACGTCTAATATATCGTCAAACTATTTCTTCGGCTTTTGGATTATATACATCGCGTGTGTTTCAATTAAAATGTACTTTTTAAATAAAGAAATAAAAAAAAGAAAAAAGAAAACAAAAATGCTATGGCTACTTGAAGACTTTATATATAAACAAGGGGCTACAAATACAGCTTTAATGCCTATATATGCCTTTCAGTTATTCGTTAATATCGATGAAACAGCAAATTACCAATGGTATTTAGCTTTATTAATAGCTTCATTTTCAACAATTATGATTATTGTAGGTTATATATCTTTAAACGTTTTACCAAAAAAAGCTGAAAAATTATTAGAAGAACACTATCCAGAATACAAACTTGTTTAATTACTTTTTACCATCAACAACAATAACAATTTCGCCTTTGGCGGGTTTCGCTGTATAATATGATAACACTTCTGTTACTGTTCCTCGTTTGGTTTCTTCAAATAATTTTGTCAATTCTCTAGAAACAGATATTTGTCTATCTGAACCAAAGTACTCTGCAAAATGAGTTAATGTTTTTAATAATTTATGTGGACTTTCATAAAAAATCATCGTACGCGTTTCTTCTGCTAAAAAAGTTAAACGTGTTTGTCTTCCTTTTTTCACAGGTAAAAATCCTTCGAAAACAAATTTATCATTTGGTAAACCAGAATTTACCAAAGCAGGTACGAAAGCAGTTGCTCCTGGCAAACAATCAACCTCAATATTATGTTGCACACAAGCTCTTGTTAATAAAAAGCCAGGGTCAGAAATTGCAGGTGTTCCAGCATCGGAAATTAAGGCACAAGTTTCTCCGTTTTTTAACCTATTTAAAACACCGTCTACAGATTTGTGTTCGTTATGCATATGGTGACTATACATTTGTGTGCTAATCTCAAAATGTTTTAATAATTTACCACTTGTACGCGTATCTTCCGCCAATATAAAATCGACTTCTTTTAAGATTCTAAGCGCTCTTAAGGTAATATCTTCTAAATTTCCGATAGGTGTAGGTACCAAATACAATTTACTCATACAGCAAAGCTACAACAAAGTTTTAGTACATTTGTGCTATGCAAAAAAAGCTATTGAAAAATATTAATTTGCCTTCGGATATCAGAAAATTATCTGCTGATGATTTGCCTTTATTGGCGAAAGAATTACGCGAATTTATTATTGATATAGTTGCTACAAAAGAAGGGCATTTAGGTGCAAGTTTAGGTGTCGTAGAACTCACTATTGCTTTGCATTATATGTTCGATACCCCAAACGATCAATTAGTTTGGGATGTTGGTCATCAAGCCTACGGACATAAGATTTTAACAGGTCGGAAAGACGTTTTTCACACCAATCGTCAATTAGGTGGTATTTCAGGTTTTCCTAAACGTAGTGAAAGTGAATACGACACTTTTGGTGTTGGCCATTCATCAACTTCAATTTCTGCCGCTTTAGGAATGGCAATCGCTTCGAAATTACAAGGAAACAACAAACACCATATTGCTGTTATCGGTGATGCTTCTATTGCGAGCGGAATGGCTTTCGAAGCTTTAAATCATGCTGGTAATACCGATGCAAATTTATTAGTAATTTTAAACGATAATGCGATAGGCATCGACCCTTCCGTTGGGGCCTTAAAAGATTATTTAACAAGAATAAAATCAACCAGATCAGACATTGAGCAACATAATATTTTTGAAGCTTTAAACTTTGATTATTCTGGACCAATAGACGGTCATGATTTCGAAGAACTTTTAGTAGAGTTAGATCGTTTAAAACAAGTTAAAGGTCCTAAGTTTTTACACGTAATTACCACAAAAGGAAAAGGATTACGACAAGCAGAACAAGACCAAGTAAAATACCATGCTCCTGGAAAATTTGATAAAATATCTGGTGATGTATTGCCAAAAAAAGCAAGTAAGTTTACAAAATTTCAAGATGTATTCGGAAAAACTATTGTTGAACTTGCCCATGATAATGACAAAATAGTAGGCATTACACCCGCAATGCTAACAGGAAGTTCATTAAAACGGATGTTAGATGAATTTCCTGATCGTACTTTTGATGTTGGTATCGCAGAACAACATGCCGTAACATTGGCTGCTGGTATGGCTACCCAAGGAATCATTCCCTTTTGTAATATCTATTCTACATTTTTACAACGTGCCTACGATCAAATAATTCATGATGTTGCTTTACAAAACTTACCTGTAATCTTTTGTTTAGACAGAGCTGGTTTAGTTGGTGAAGACGGAGCAACACATCATGGAGTTTTCGATTTGGCTTATTTACGTTGTATTCCTAATTTAATAATTTTTGCTCCTCGTAACGAAATAGAATTACGAAATATCATGTACACTGCTCAATTAGGATTAGAAAATCCGATTGCTATTCGATATCCGAGAGGAAAAGGAAAATTGGAAGAATGGCAACTTCCTTTTGAAAAAACTGAAATAGGTAAAGGACTTTGTTTAAAGGAAGGAAACGACATTGCTATACTTTCTATAGGAACAATCGCCAACAACGTTTCTGAAGCTATAAACGAACTAAAAAACGACAATACGGTTGCACATTATGATATGCGATTTGTAAAGCCTTTAGACAAAAAATTACTAAACACAATTTTCAACTCTTTTGATAAAATTATTACCATAGAAGACGGAACAACGAGTGGTGGTTTTGGTACTGCTATTTTAGAATATGCTTCGGAAGCAAATTATCAAGGGAACATAAAACTTTTAGGTATTCCTGATGAATTTATTCACCACGGAACTGTTGATGAATTGCAAAAAAAATGTGGGATTGATGCTTTATCAATTAAAATTCATTTAGTCTCTTAGTAAACTTATTATAAACGCGCAGATTATAAAAATTATAAACATGATTATGTTCCTCTTTAATCCTTCTTTATAAGATTTACCTTTATCATTGTTTCTTTTATAAACTCTTTTCGTTTTAAAATAATCTTCGTTAAGTTTCTTATTTATTGCCATAACACTAAAATAAAAAAAAGCGAACCAATTTGGTTCGCTTTTTTACTTTATATAGAAAAATATGTTTTTTCTTAGTTTTTCAATGCTTCAGCACCACCAACAATCTCAAGGATTTCATTAGTAATTGCAGCTTGACGTGCTTTGTTATAAGTTAATAATAACTCGTCACGTAATTCAGTAGCATTATCAGTTGCTTTATGCATTGCAGTCATACGAGCACCGTGTTCAGAAGCAAATGAATCACGAATGGCTTTGTATAATTGTGTTTTTAAAGATTTTGGTATCAACTCTAAAACAATTTCTTCTTTTGACGGTTCAAAAACGTAATCTAAACTTAAATTTTCATCGCTTTCTACTGCCTCAATTGGTAAGAATTGCTCTAATTGTGGAATTTGTGTTGCTGCATTCTTAAATTGATTGTAAACAAGTTCTATCTTATCGTAAGAACCTGCTACATATAAATTCATTAATTGTTCAGCAATTTCAGAAACATTACCATAAGTTAAGTCATCGAAAATATCATTTCTATTTTCAATAACAGTATGTTCTTTTGATAAAGTATCATTTCCTTTTTTACCAATAGTAAATAAATCTACAGAAACACCATTGTATTTTTCATCAATAGCTTTTATTGTTCTTTTAACAATAGAAGAGTTAAAACCACCACACAAACCTCTGTTAGAAGTAATTGCAACTAGTAATACCTTTTTCACTTCTCTTTGTGTTGAATATTCTCCACTAGCATCACTATCTATAGTAGCGCTTAAGCTTTGTAATAATTCAGTAAGCTTAGATGAATACGGACGCATTGCTGTAATTGCATCTTGAGCTTTCTTTAACTTTGCAGCCGATACCATTTTCATGGCAGAGGTAATCTGCATTGTTGATTTAATAGAAGTAATTCTGTTACGTATTTCTTTTAAGTTCGCCATACGAATAGTGTTGAGGATTAAACAGTAAGTATTGAGAAATTACTTCTCAATACTTACTGTTAAAGTCTTTTATTAAGCTGAAAATTTAGCTGAAATTTCTTTTGCAGCTGCTGTTAAAGTAGCAATTACTTCATCAGTTAATTTACCTGCTTTTAAAATATCTAAGGTATCTCTATGCTTTGCATTTAAATACTCGATATAATCTCTTTCAAATTCTTTTACCTTTTTAACAGGTACATCTCTTAACAAGTTTTTAGAACCTGCATAAATGATTGAAATCTGATCTTCTACAGTATAAGGATCGTTTTGTGCTTGCTTTAAGATTTCAACATTACGTTGACCTTTAGAAATCACATTCATAGTAGCTGCATCTAAATCTGAACCAAACTTTGCGAATGCTTCTAATTCACGATATTGCGCTTGATCTAATTTTAAAGTACCAGATACTTTTTTCATCGCTTTAATCTGAGCGTTACCACCAACACGAGATACTGAAATACCTACGTTAATTGCTGGACGAACACCAGAGTTAAATAAATCTCCATCTAAGAAAATTTGTCCATCAGTAATCGAAATTACGTTTGTTGGAATATATGCTGAAACGTCTCCTGCTTGTGTTTCAATAATTGGTAATGCAGTTAAAGAACCTCCACCTTTAACAATTCCTTTTAAAGAATCTGGTAAATCGTTCATTTCACTAGCAATTTTATCATCATTGATCAATTTTGCAGCACGCTCTAATAATCTTGAGTGTAAATAAAATACATCTCCAGGATATGCCTCACGTCCCGGTGGTCTTCTTAATAATAAAGAAATCTCACGGTATGCTACTGCTTGTTTTGATAAATCATCAAAAACAATTAAAGCTGGTCTACCTGTATCTCTAAAAAACTCTCCAATTGCAGCTCCAGCAAACGGTGCATATACTTGCATTGCTGCAGGATCTGATGCATTTGCTGCTACGATTGTAGTATAAGCCATAGCGCCTTTATCTTCTAACATGTTAGCAATAGCTGCTACAGTTGAAGCTTTTTGACCAATAGCTACATATATACAATATACTGGTTTACCAGCATCGTAAAATTCTTTTTGATTTAAAATGGTATCAATAGCAACTGTTGATTTACCAGTTTGACGGTCACCAATAATCAACTCACGTTGACCACGACCTACAGGAATCATTGCATCAATAGATTTAATACCAGTTTGCATTGGTTCAGTAACAGGCTCACGATAAATAACACCTGGAGCTCTACGCTCTAAAGGCATTTCGTAAGTTGTTCCCTCAATTGGTCCTTTACCATCAATAGGTTGCCCTAATGTGTTAACGACACGACCAACAATACCTTCTCCAGCTCTTAAAGAAGCAATACGTTCTGTACGTTTTACCGTAGAACCTTCTCTTACTGTTGTTGAAGTTCCTAATAATACAACACCTGCATTATCATCTTCTAAGTTTAATACGATACCTTCTAATCCGTTGTCGAATTCTACTAATTCACCGTATTCTACATTAGACAAACCATAAACACGAGCAATACCATCACCTACTTGTAATACGGTACCTACTTCGTCTAACGTCGCTTTCGCTTCGAAATTTGTTAATTGTTCCTTTAAAATTGCTGAAACT
>CBDTZS010000119.1:0-9798 GCA_965364955.1 uncultured Tenacibaculum sp.
GTTTTATAATTTTCTAAATTAGAAGCACAGGCTATTTTATTACAGGTAACTACTGCAATATTATTACGTAAATAGTTCTCGTAAATTTCAGATACTTTTTGATTGGCAGTATTATCTACAAATACAGCATTACGTAAGTTATATGATTTTGTTTTGTTAAAAAAACTATCTAATGAAGCAGGTTCTCCATTTATTAATAAATTTTTCCAGTTATTTAAATCAATACCATTCTCATCAAAAAGCATTTTTTTAGAATTAGCAATACCAATAACTCGGATATTCATTTTTAAATGTTCTCTTAAATATTGGTTTTGTTGATTAATTTGCGCTAAAAAACGTTCACCTACATTACCTACGCCTGTAACAAATAAATTTAATTGTTTCATTTTTTCTTCAAAGAACTGTTCGTATAAGGTGTTTAATCCTTTTTTAGCATTGTAACTATCTATTACTGCCGATATATTTTTTTGGGAAGCTCCTTGTGCAATAGCTCTAATATTAACATTGTTTTTACCTAAAGCACTAAACATTCTTCCACTTAAGCCTTGGTGATTCTTCATGTTATCTCCTACTAAAGCTAAAATAACTAAGCCTTGTTCAATAATTATAGGATTTACTTTATGACGTTCTATTTCAATTTCAAAAGCTTGGTTAATTGCTATAGAAGCTTTTTGAGCATCGTCATCATAAATTCCAACACAAATAGAATGTTCAGAAGAAGCTTGTGTAATTAATACAACATTTATATCTTGATTAGAAAGTGTTTCAAACAAACGCTTTGAAACGCCAGAAACACCAACCATGCCGCTACCTTCAAGAGTTAGTAACGTAATGTTTTCTATGTAACTAATTCCTTTTACAGGACTAACACTTTTTGATTCTTTTGTTATTAAAGTCCCAACATCATTTGGTTTAAAAGTGTTTTTAATTACAATAGGAATTTCCTTCTCTAATACTGGTTGTATGGTAGGAGGGTAGATTACTTTGGCCCCAAAATGCGATAATTCCATAGCTTCATGATACGATATTTGTGGTATCGGAAAAGCTTGTTTTACAATACTAGGGTTAGCGGTGTACATACCACTAACATCTGTCCATATTTGTAGTTCACTTGCATTTATAGCCGCGGCATAAATAGCAGCAGTATAATCAGAACCACCTCTACCCAATGTAGTCGTTAATCCGTTTTCTGATTTTGCTATAAATCCTGGTAAAATAGTAACTTGATACGGATTTTTATTAAAATAATCTTGACAGTTCTTGTTCGTTACTTTGAAGTTAACTTGTGCTTTATCAAAAACGTTCGAAGTAATAATAAGTTCTCTACTGTCTTTGTAAGTAGCATTCATAGTATTTTTAGCTACTTCTGAAATTATGTATGAAGATAATAATTCACCAAAACCACTTATAGTCGCCATCGTTTTAGAGGTAACCTCTTTTAGTAAGAAACAACCTTCTAATAAGGTTTGTAATTCATTAAAAAGTGTATTTACTTTTTGTTTAACTTCATCTTGTACATGGCTGTTTACTAAATCGGTAATTACTTTTAAGTGCTGTTGTTTTACTTCATCAAAAAGTTGAATATAATTTGTTTCGTTATTAGCAGCGTTATTTGCTGAGGTTATAAGTTTATTAGTTGTTTTACCAAAAGCAGATACTATGACTGTTGTTTTTTCATTAGCAGCAATAGATGATACGACTTGAATTACTTTGTTTATGTTTTGACTATTAGCTACCGATGAGCCTCCGAATTTTAAAATTTTCATTTTAAAAGGGTATAAAAATAATTAATTATAAAATTTTAGTTGCTATTTATCTGTTTTTCAAATTTTTGAAAAAAATAAATATATATAGGATGATATGTATAGAAGATAACCCCTAAAGGGTTGTAATAATTGTAATAATAATTGTGCCAACAGAAGATGTCGTAAAGTTTACGATAGCTAAAGAGTTTATATTTCTTTTATTGTTTAACACTGAGTCAAATGTATACTTTTTTTTTAAGTATCACTGTTTTTTCTTAAAAAACTAAAAAAAGAACTAATTAATTTGCTTTAAAGTATACCCAATGATTATTTTCTTTACAAAAAGAAGAGTTTTCATGTATAATGTCAATTTTACCCTTTTCGGTAAAAAAAGCTTTAAACTCAACTGTCCCTGTTAAATCAGTTGAAGTTCCTTTAGTGGTATTAATGATTTCTAACTTAATCCACTGAACAGATTTTGTCCAATGAAGAATTTCCTCTTTTTCACGATTAGTGGGACGTGTACTTGAATGATGACTTTCTTGTAAATAGTTAATGTCTGCCAAAACAAAAGCACTATATCTTGAACGCATTAATGCTTCAGCTGTTGTAACAGATTGAATATTTTGATGTGCTTTTTCACAACAACCACTATATTTTTTTTGAGAACCACAAGGACATTGCATACGATTACTGTATTAATTTAAGAGCGTGTTTTTTTCATTGACTCTAAAACAACGTTCTTTACCTAGAAACAAAGGATTTCCATGTTTTTCAGACCAAAATCCATTTAAAATATCTTTAGAAATACATTTGTAAACAACAACTCCTTTATAAATATTTTTATTTAATCCTTGGTAGTTAAAATTGATGACCAATATGTTATCATTAAAGAACCCTGTTCCAACTTGACCTTGTTCATTATTGATAAACCATTTAGCAATAATTCGATTATTAAAATCAAGTTTTAAAGAAAGTACACCTTTATAAGTATGTTCTTCAGCATCTTGATTATTACCTATTATGTTATAAGTACCAACTAAATCTTGAATTGTCATTTTTATTTTAAAAAGGTAAAACTACCATATTTTATATAGAAGACAAAATGGAGGGTAGAAGAAAATTAGAGATGCCTTTTTTTTACTAAAAAGTAACTCGTCTACACTTAAAAGTATTTCATCGATATATAACATTTCTTAAGCAGACCTAATTATTGATTTTCTAAAAAAAATGTATTTTTATAACTTAATCATTATTTTAGATATTTTGAGAAAAAAATTGAATATTTTATTAATTGAAGATAATATTATTGAAATAATGAAGATGAAAAGAATAGTTTCGTTTTCAGAATTTAAACACAATATTGTTGAAGCTAATAATGGTGAAGAAGCACTTAATATTTTAGAAAATAAAAATAATTTACCTGATTTAATTTTCTTAGATTTAAACATGCCAAAAATTAATGGTATAGAATTTTTATCAATATTAAAAGGGAGCAATGATTTAAAACAGATTCCAACTGTAATTTTAACAACTTCGGATAATCAAAAGGATTTAGAAGAATGTTATAAAATTGGAATTTCTGGTTATATTTTAAAGCCTTTGAAATATGAAGATTATGTTGAGAAAATAGAAATAGTTTTATCTTATTGGAGTATAAATGAATTAAAAAAATATTAAATATGAAAGGCATTGTTTTTACTGAGTTTTTAGACTTGGTAGAGGATAAGTTTGGTTTAGAAATGGTAGATAAAATTATTTCTGAATCCACATTAAAATCTGAAGGTATATATACTGCAATAGGAACTTATAGTTTTTCTGAAATGTTACAATTATTACAACATTTAAGCGAAAATACAGCTATATCTATAGATGATTTATTGTTAGTATATGCAGAGCATTTTTTTAGTGTTATTGAAAAGAATTATCCTGGGCTTTTAGCAACATACAAAGACCCTATAGAAATGCTGGCTTCTATTGAAGATCATATTCATGTAGAGGTAAGAAAAATTTATCCTGATGCTGAATTACCTACGTTTTCTATTGAAGAGAGAACAGAAAATTCATTAATAATGATTTATAAATCTAGTAGAGCGATGCATCATTTTGGACTTGGTTTAATGAATAAAACATTTGAACATTTTAATTCTAGTGCAACAATTGTTTTAGAAAAAATTAAAGAAGACGGAACAGAAGTGAAATTTATCATTAATAAAAATTGATGAGTCAGCATCGGATAGAAATATTAGAACGTGCTTTAAAAAGAGAGAAAAGTGCAAGGAAAATTGCTGAGAAAATCTTAGAGGTTAAGTCAAGAGAATTATATTCAATATCTGAAGAACTAAAGATAATCAATATAAAGCTTGAAGAATTATTAAAAGAAAAATCGTCACAGTTAAAAGGAGTCTTTGAGAATATAAATGATTCTTATTTAATAATGGGTTTAGCAGGAAATGTGCTTAAGATGAACGATACTGCTGTTGATTTTTTTGGATATGATATTTCAAAAGAAAAGTTAAACGTAATAAACTTAATATATCCTGAAGATTCAACGTATGCTTTTGAATCTTTTAATCAACTATATAAAACAGGGTCATTTTCAAATTACACTGCTAGAATTTTAACCAAAGAAAAACAAGTTAAATGGGTTCAAATAAATGCCAGTTTAATATATGATAAAAAAGGTAAAAAAATTGCAGCTCAAGGAATAATTAGAGATATAACTGCATCAAAAAAAGCTAGAGAATTAATAGAAGAACAAAAAAAAGAGTTAGATGTTATTGTAGAAAATTCATCATTTGGTATTGCACTTACACAACGTGGAAGTTTTTTAAAAACTAATAATGTTTTTCAACAACTTCTTGGATATTCTGAAAAAGAACTTTCTGAATTAAGTATTAAAGATGTTTCTTTTAAAGAAGACTATCCAATGTCTAAAAAATATTTAGAAAAAATGAATAGTGGAGAAATAGACCATTTTGTATTAGATAAAAGGTACAAAAGAAAAAATGGATCTGTTGTATGGGCAAAAGCGAACGTAAATGCAGTAAGAAATTCTTCTGGTGGAATAAAATTTCAAGTAGCACTGATTGAGGATGTTACTTTAGAAAGAGAGAGAACGTTGATTCTAGATCTTATTAATGACCTTGCGAAATCTATTTTAGGAAAAAATAATATCTATGATATAGCGAGTGAAATAGCTAAAAAAATAGCAAAATATTTAGATGCTAAAGACTGTGTAATTTATTTAGTAAATCACAAGAACAATACCTTAGAACAGATAGCTTCCAATGGTTTTAAATTGAATAAAAAAATCCACCAAAAATATATTTTACCCATTGGGAAAGGGATTGTAGGAAATGTTGCAGAATTGGGTAAAGCAGAGATTGTAAATGATACATCTAAAGATAATAGATATGTTATAGAGGATGAAAGACGATTCTCTGAATTAGCAGTACCAATAATTAGTGATGGGAAAGTTATTGGAGTTATAGATTCAGAGCACATCGATAAAAATTACTATAGAAAAGAACATTTAAAAACCTTAGAAAATATTGCTAGTTTAGTTTCTATGCAGTTAAAAAGTGCTATAAATATAAACGAAAGAGAGAAAGCAGAAATAAAAAACGTAGAGCTTTTAAATCAATTAGAAAAAAGTAATGATGAATTGAATGAATATGCACATATTGTATCTCATGATTTGAAATCACCTTTAAGAAGTATTAATGCCTTAGTCTCTTGGATTAAGACAGATAACGAAGGAAAGTTGGAGATTGGTACTTTACAGAATTTTAATTTAATAGAAGATACTTTAGAAAAGATGGAACAATTAATTTCAGGTATTCTTCTTTATTCTGGGGTAGATTCTACAACATCAGAAAAACAAGATGTAAATTTAAATATTGTTTTAGAGGAGTTACAACAAATTCTTTTTATTCCAGAAAATATTACAGTTGAAGTACTCCGTAAATTACCCGTAATAAGAGGTGAAAAATTAAAATTTCAACAACTGTTTCAAAATTTTATTAGTAATGCCATTAAATTTAATAATAAAGAAAAAGGTATCATTCAAATAGATGTTTTAGAGAATAAATTATTTTATCAGTTTTCAGTAAAAGATAATGGAATTGGGATTGAGAAAAAATATCATGATAAAATTTTTAAAATTTTCCATTCATTAAAAACTAGTAAGGAATCATCTGGTATAGGGCTTTCTATTATAAAAAAAATAGTTGATTTATATAAAGGGAAGGTTTGGGTAGAATCTCAATTAAATATAGGATCAACTTTTTACTTTACAATCAAAAAATAATTATGGAAAAACCTAATTTAGCGTATGTAGATAAGTTAGCTAATGGAGACGAATCTGTAAGAAAAATGCTTATAGATGTTATAAAAACGGAATTCCCTGAAGAGAAAGAAGACTATTATAATAGTTTGAAAAATAACGATTGTAAAAAAACAGAAGAGAATGTTCATCGACTTAAACATAAAATTAGTATTTTAGGACTTGAAAAAAGTTATAAAATAGCTAATGAATTTGAGCATAATCTAAGAGAACTTAATCTAGATAAGGTTGAAGATTTTGAGAAAATTTTAATAGTTATTTCAGCGTACTTGAAAACTATTTAATATTATGAATTGTATTATTGTAGATGATGAAAAAATGGCAAGAGTTATTATTAAAACTCTTTGTGATAAAATAGACTATTTAAAAGTAGTTGATGAATTTTCTAATGCGATGGATGCAATTAAGTTTTTGAACTCAAATGAGATAGATCTTATTTTTTTAGATATTCATATGCCAGGTTTTAATGGCTTAGATTTTATAAAAACACTTAAAAACCCTCCCAAAATAATTTTAACTACTTCCGACCCTAAATTTGCTATTGAGGCTTTTGAGTATGACTTTATAGTAGATTATTTATTGAAACCAATTGAGCTACCAAGATTTGAAAAAGCGATTAAGAAAGCTCAAAAATATGAAAGTACAAGAGTTTCAGAAAAAGAATCGGGCTCAAAAAAAGCAGATTTAGAAGTTGAAAATGATTTTTATGTAAATATAGATAGACGTCTTATAAAAATTGACTTACCAAGTATTTACCTTGTTGAAGCTAAAGGAGATTATATTCATATAAAAACCGAAGAGAAAAATTATATAGTACATTCTACCTTAAAAAAGATAGAAGAAAAATTACCAGATTCGTTATTTTTAAAAGTACACCGTTCATATATTATTAATCTTAAAAAAATTATTGATATTGAAGACAATAGTGTGCTTATAAAAAGGGATGTAATTCCGGTAAGTCGTTCTAATAGACCAGAATTAATGAAACGATTAAATCTATTATAATATTTCATCTATACTTAATATGTATTTCGTCTATATTAAGCTTGTAAATACCGAAATTTTAAAATAAAACCTTAGTTAGTACATAGTTTCGTAGTATAAAACTTTTACTATGAATCAAAAAGCTACACTAAAAGGCAAACTTATCTTACTGTTTTTATTGGTATTATCTCTTACTAGTATTGCACAAAATACTCCTTTTAATTGTGTTTATGATGCCTATTTGTTTCAATATAACGATGTGTATTCTATTGATCTAGCTTCGGGAAATTCATATCTTGTAGCTGAAGATGTTACACCAGGAAGTATAAATGCAGCTGCTTATAACCCTGCAGATGGTTTTATTTGGGGTTCACTAAGTACTCCAGAGAAAACAATAGTACGAATTGGAAATGATTTTTCAACAACTACTTTTTATGTTGATGAATTGCCTAGTAATAATAGATATGTTGGAGACATAAGTGCTGAAGGTGTTTATTATCTTAAAGGAGGTGGAACAACTTTTTATAAGATAGATGTAGATCCAAATTCTGTAACATATACCCAACATTTAGCAACAGAAACCTTATCTGCAAATATTAGTATTCATGATTGGGCTTTTAACGCTGTAGATAATAATTTATACGCAGTTGAAAAAGGTACAAATGTTTTGTATCGAATTAATCCAACAACAAATGTTGTAGAATCATTAGGAGAAGTACCAATTTTATCAGGTTTAAACTATACTTATGGAGCTGTTTATTTTGATCTTTCTGGTCGTTTTTATGTATCAGCAAATCAAACAGGTACTATATATGTAATTCAAAGCGTTCAAGATTTAAGTCCTTCAGATGATATGGATTCAAACTTATTTGCATTTGGACCATCGAGTGCTAGTAATGATGGAGCGCGTTGTCCGACAGCACCAGTAGCTCAAGAGATTTGTGATAATGGAATAGATGATGATGGAGATGGTTTAATAGATTGTGAAGACCCTTCATGTTCTGGTTATGGAGAATGTGATGTTATTTTACCACCAACTTCTGGAGGAAATGACGGAGGTTTAGAAAGTAATAGTAGATTATCAGAACAAATAAATAAACGAAATTATAATCGTACAAAAATCAATTATAAGTTTGATCGTAGCAAGGCAAAAAGAGTTGCAAAATCGAACGATTATAGAAGAAAAAAAGGATTTGGTTTTGAGCTAAAAGATTTTATTCCTTTAGAAGTTATAGAGGAAGACGAAACAATTGAATCTACACCTACAGATTTAATAGCAATAACAAATGCAACAGACATTTACGCTGTAGATTACATGAAAAGTGGAACAGCTGTAGCATCAATTATAGCCTTAAAAACTGAAAATGGTGTATATGAACACACTAAATATATTTGTGATCGTTTGCTTGGAGCTCAACTAATTTCTGTATCAACCATAGAGATAAACGGACAGCAGTTTATTAAATCATTAATTAGAAATGCAGATAATACGGTGGAATTTGTTTTAAGTCTTTCTGCTAAAATAGTAAACAACGAAACTAATTTCTCAATAGAAAGCCATTGGAATTTGGATAAATACCAATCAGGTGTTACTTTTTATAATTTTCAAATATGGTCAAATTCTTTAGATGATTTATATTTATTAGGTAAAGAAGTAGTGAATTTATTAGCTATAGAAAAGCCAATATTAGCTTATGAATTATCAACACCACCTACGGTATTTGTAAGAAAAGGAAAGTATAATAAGGGATCATTAGATTTACAAATTGTAAATACAAATAAAAGTAATAATGTAAATTTTGATGCAGGTTTTAGAGTTACAGAAACAAGTGATTTTAATACAACAAATTCAACAATAGATTTAAATAAAAATTATATAACAAATATAAAAGTACCAACAGGGAACTTATTTGATATTGGTTTTAGAATTGGTGATGGAGTAGCTACTCCAGATGATTTATTCATGTCAGATGGACCTTGGGGAGTAGATGATTCTCAAACATCAACGGCAGTAACAAATTATAACATATCACCTAACAACTTTACATTTGAAGTTAATGATTTTCCTATAGAAAGAAATATTCAACTGTCAGCAACAACAAGTACTTATTTTGCAGCTTACAGAGCTTTAACACCACGTTTTAAACCGGTAGACTTATCAGACTATAGTAGCTTTAAGTTAAAAGCTAAAGGAACCGGTAATTTAGAAATTACGTTTGTAAAGAAAAGTATTTCTTCATGGGATGAGCAACATAAATCAACAATAGTATTAAAAGATTCTTTAGTAGATTATGTAATACCTTTTAAAAATTTTATCTCATCAAATGGAGAAGAGTTAATATTAAATGATGTGGTAACAATTGTATTTACTATGGTTTCTGAAGATGGTACTATTGTAACTAAAGAAATGAATTTATCAGACATTCGTTTCTCTAAAGAAGAGAAATTGGAAGAAGTAGGGGAAAATATTGAATATAATATTGTTACAGTAGTACCAAACCCTATGACTGTGCAAACTAGTTTTTATTTTAATGCAAAGGAAGAAGAAGATTTAAAGTTTGTAGTATATGATCAATTAGGTAAATTAGTGTATCAAACAAAATTTAAAACAGCAATAGGTAAAAATGAATTAATTTTAAGCAGAAACTCGTTACAAACTGGGCTATACTTCTGTAGGATATTAAGTGAGAAATTAGTTTATAAGCATGTTAAGTTATTGGT
>CBDTZS010000120.1:0-9796 GCA_965364955.1 uncultured Tenacibaculum sp.
AGCAGAAAGAGAGCGTTCTTCTCAATTAGCCGATATTATTGTACCTGCAGAAATTGATAAGCGTAAAGTAGAAATTGATGCTGAAGCAGAAGCAGAAAATATTAGAAGAATTGCAAAAGGACAAGCAGATGCAATCTTATTTAAAGCGCAAGCAGAAGCGCAAGGTCAATTTGAAATTTTGACAAAACAGGCTGCGGGTATGGAACAAATTGTAAAAGCTGCGGGTAATAATTCTAAAGATGCAGTATTATTGTTAATCGCAGATAAATTACCAGAGTTAGTTAAATTACAAGCAGAAGCAATTAAAAACATTAAGATTGATAAAGTTACCGTTTGGGAAAACGGAGGCCAAAAAGATGGAAAAACATCAACTTCTAACTTTATTTCTGGTATGTATAAAGCAGTTCCGCCTTTACAAGAAATGTTTAATATGGCAGGAATGGAATTACCAAGTTATTTAAAAGGTAAAGAAATTCCTTCTGAAATCACTGAAGAGGCCAAAGAAGATAACGCTTCACCTCTAGAATAAAAATAAATAAATTGTATCCGTTAAGTGATGTATAGTTAAGAAGCAGTTATTTCTGAGCTTGTTTTAGAATTCTATTCTGCTGTAAAAAACTTGTACTATGCAACCCAGAAATAAATTCAGGGTGACGTAAATTACGTATGACAAAAAACAGATATCTAATAAATAAGTATAAAATTCCGTTTTCATAGCGGAATTTTTTGCTTTTGACTAGAGTAACTTTTAGGATGAACGATTAATTAGTAAACAGGTTTAGCCCTGATTGAGCGGTTTGTTTGAGCTCTTTTTTATTTTTCTTAAAAAAAGCGAGTAGTGAAAGCAGGAAATAGCTTCTAAAAAGAAATAGAAAGCCAATTAGTTTTTTTATTTTTGGCATTACAAACAACTTGAATTTATGAGCGAAGTAAGACATAACTGGACGAAAGAAGAAATTCTAGAGATATATAACAAACCTATGATGGAGCTTTTATACGAAGCTGCGACGATTCATAGAGAAAGTCACGATCCTAACGTAGTACAAGTTTCTACGTTATTATCTATAAAAACGGGTGGATGTTCAGAAGACTGTGGATACTGTCCGCAAGCTGCACGTTACCACACCAATGTTGACGGAAATGATTTAATGTCTGTTCAACAAGTAAAAGCACAAGCCTTAAGAGCAAAATCTGGAGGAAGTTCTCGTGTATGTATGGGAGCCGCTTGGAGAAACGTAAAAGACGGACCAGAATTTGATCAAGTTTTAGATATGGTAAGAACCATTAACAAGCTTGACATGGAAGTTTGCTGTACTTTGGGTATGGTAACCGAAAACCAAGCTCAGCGTTTAGCAGAAGCAGGTTTATATGCCTACAATCACAATTTAGACTCATCAGAAGAATATTATAAAAAAGTAATTTCTACAAGAGGATATCAAGATCGTTTAGACACGATTAGTAATGTTCGTAAAACAAACGTAACTGTTTGTTCTGGAGGTATTATTGGAATGGGAGAAAACGCAGAAGACAGAGCAGGTATGCTAGTTGCTTTATCAACCTTAGATCCTCAACCAGAATCTACACCAATTAATGCGTTGGTTGCTGTTGAAGGAACTCCTTTAGAAGATGAAAAGCCTGTAGAAATTTGGGATATGGTTCGTATGGTAGCTACTACACGTATTGTTTTACCAGAAACTCAAGTTCGTTTATCGGCAGGAAGAACACAAATGAGTAGAGAAGGACAAGCAATGTGTTTCTTTGCAGGAGCTAACTCTATTTTTGCTGGAGATAAATTATTAACCACTCCGAATCCTGATGTAAATGAAGACATGAAAATGTTTAAATTGTTAGGCATGAATCCTCAGAAACCATTTACTAAAAAAGTACAACCACAATCAGTTGAAGCTAAAGATTCTAAATTCGAAACTTTAGGTGAAAAACCTAAATGGACGAGGCCTGAGCATAAAATTGATCGTAATGAAGAAAAAAAGCAAGAAGCTTTAGCATTCCGAAAACAATAAGAAAAGCTATATTTAAAAAAGAAGTCGTCTGAGAAGTAATTTTCAGACGACTTTTCTATTTTTATTTTCCAAACAAACGCTGGAAGAAGTTTTTAGTTTTTATTGTAGCCTCTTTTAATTCTTCTTGAGCATCTTCAGCAAAATCTGCAATATGTTCACTCGCTTCACTTGCTAACTCAGAAGCTTTTTCTTTCATGTTTTGAATTGACTCGTCAGATAAAGCTACGCTAACCTTATCCTTTGCATCTTCAACAATATCTACAATTTGTTCACCAGTATCGCCAGCTAATTCAAATGCCTTTTCTGTTACGGTATCCAAAACATTTTTTGCTTTATCAAAACCTTCTTTTAAATTATCCTTTGAGTCTTTTTTACCTTCTTCCATTGTAATACGTTTTAGACTAAAACCAACCTTTTTGATTAACCTGGTAAGTCTCTACAAATTCTTCCTCAGATTTTGTTAAATAAAGAATACCTTCTATTAGACCGATAATACCCGTAATCATACCACCAAAACCACAAGTTAAAATTGTTACCAATAACATAATAATTCCTTCTTTAGTATAGCCTAACACAAATTTATGAATACCTAGTGCTCCTATTAAAATACCTAAAATACCTGCTAACACTCTTTTACTTTCCTGATTTGGAACAGAAGTTCCATTTTCATCAATTACATTCATTTTTTTGTTTTTAATAATTAGTTTGGGCTCAATTTATAAAAAAGCTTCGTCTTTTGGCTCCCATAACTCAATTTTATTTCCATCTAAATCAATAATCCAACCAAACTTACCGTAATCATACTCTTCAACTTTACCCAACACCTTTACTCCTTTTTCTTTTAACTCTTCTAACAACTCTATTAAATTTTCAACTCGATAGTTAAACATAAAGTCTTTTTTAGAAGGCTCAAAGTGGCTTGTATCTTTAGCAAACGGACTCCATTGTGTTGATACTTTCTTTCCTTCGTTATCTTTCCTCCAAAAAGTACAACCCCAATCATCAGTATTAAACCCTAAATTATTTTTATACCAATCCTTAGTTTCTGATGGACTTTCTGTTTTAAAAAAAACACCTCCAATACCTAATACTTTTCCTTTTTTCATCACTTCTTTTTTACGTTATTTTCATAAATATTGATCCATTCTTCCACCGTCATTTTTGCAGTTAATTTGGCTATTAAATCAAACGGAATTTCAGCTATCTTTTTAAATCGAATACAACTTTTACCCATATCTAATTTACGTTTAGAGTATTTCTGATATTCAGTAACAAACCAATCTAGTAGTTCTTTATTTGCATAAATACCCATGTGGTATAAATTGATAGAATTTTTTTGCGAAGCAATATTCATAAAAGGAAGTGGTAAACTAGTGTCGCAGTGATAACCAGATGGATATATTGAATGTGGCACATAATACCCAATCAGATTATAATTCATCCCTTCTTCAAAGCCTTTCGGAAGATTATTTTTGATGGTATTTCGTAGTTTCTCCATAATTGCCTGTCGTTCTTCAGGAACTTGAGCTATATATTCTTCTGGTGAGTTCGCTTCGTATTTCATTACAAATGATTTAGAAGCTACAAGTTAACAAAATTTTGCTTTTATTTTATCGACAATCGTTTGTGCTAATTTTTCTTTACTTTCAATAGTCCAACCTGCGACATGAGGAGACAGCTGTACGTTTTCTGCCTTTATTAAGTATTGAAATGCTTCCGGCATTTCTTGATTGGCAAATAAATTCTCAAAAGATTTTTTCTCATACTCTAATACATCTAAACCTGCCCCTAAGATTATCTCTGATTTTAAAGCATCGACTAGATCTGAAGTAACAACCGATTTTCCACGCGCTGTATTGATTAACCAAAAAGCTTTAGTAAAAGCATTGATAAATTTAGAATTAACCATGTTCATCGTTAATTCAGTTTGCGGGGTATGTAAACTTAAAATATCTGCTCTTTCTTGTAGTTTTTCTAATGAAACTTGAGTACAGTTTTCATCACCAACATTGGGTTTAATATCATAACAAAGTATTTCTACATCAAAACCACGAAGTTTTTTCGCAAAGGATTTACCCATATTTCCATAACCAATTAAACCAACTGTTTTCCCGTCTAGTTCAATTCCACGATTATCTTCACGTAACCATTTTCCGCTTCTAACTTCTTTATCTGCTTTATTAAGTTTATTAAAAAGTGATAACACCATTCCTAATGCATGTTCACCAACCGCATTTCTATTTCCTTCAGGTGCTGAAATTAAATAAACCCCTTTTTTATCAGCATATTCACAATCTATGTTTTCTAAACCAGCACCAACTCTACCAATAAACTTAAGATTTGTTGCTTTGTCTAAAAATTGTTTATCCACAGTAAATCTACTACGAATAATTACACCATCGTATTGATGAATATTAGCTTCTATTTCTGATTTTGAAGACGTGTAATCTTCTTCATTTATAAAACCTAAATAGTTCAATTGATTTAAAAGTAAAGAATGATTTGAATCTAAGTGAAGTATTTTCATTTTTGTACTTAATAAAAAAAAGCCTTCTTTTCAGAAGACTTTAAAATTTAATATTGCTCTTTATCGTTAGGGAAGTCTTTCGATTTTACATCGGCTATATAATTTTGAAAAGCTCCCATCATTTCAGAATATAAATCTAAATATCTACGTAAAAAACGAGGATTAAACTCATGAGTCATTCCAATCATATCGTGTGTAACCAATACTTGTCCGTCTACTCCTCCACCAGCTCCAATTCCGATAACTGGTATTGTTAAACTTTCTGCTACTTTTGTAGCTAAAGCTGCCGGAACTTTTTCTAACACTAAAGCAAAACAACCTAATTCTTGTAATAATTTAGCGTCTTCTAATAGTTTATCTGCTTCTTCATCTTCTTTGGCTCTAACTGTATATGTTCCGAACTTATAAATAGATTGTGGCGTTAATCCTAAATGCCCCATTACAGGAATACCTGCTGTTAATATTCTAGATACAGACTCACCTATTTCACTACCTCCTTCTAATTTCACCGCATGACCGCCAGATTCTTTCATGATTCTAATCGCAGAATCTAGTGCATTTTTCGAATTCCCTTGGTACGTTCCAAAGGGTAAATCAACTACAACTAAACAACGCTCAACAGCTCTTATTACCGAACTTGCATGATATATCATTTGATCGAGCGTAATAGGTAAAGTTGTTTCATGACCCGCCATTACGTTAGATGCTGAATCTCCTACCAAAATCACATCAATCCCTGCTCCATCTACAATTTTTGCCATCGTATAATCATAAGCAGTAAGCATGGAAATCTTCTCCCCGTTTGATTTCATTTCTACTAATGACTTCGTTGTAATTCTTTTATATTGTTTTTTGGCTACTGACATTATTTTTAATTTTCTAGATTGTAAAAATACATAAATATTCGTTTGAATTATCTCTTAAACTCAAGTTACAGTTCTATTATGCGTATTTAAAAAGTCGTTAATTTTCTGTTAATTATATTTTGTTAGCTTCCTTTTTTTATAATTTCACCCTTAAACCAAACTACTATGCATAAAATAATCACCGTATTTAGTCTTTTTATTCTTACAACTGTTGCGAATGCTCAAGACAACACTAAGCATAAAGCCATTAAAAAAACAATTGAAACTTTTTTTGATGGACTTCATAAAGGTGACAGTGCTATTGTAAGTTCAACTTTGCATTCAACAATTAAAATACAAACTACTTTCACGACTAAAGATAAGATAAAAACATTAGTTACTGATAGTAAAGAAAAAGTGTTAACTGGAATTGCTAATAAAAAATATGAACATACGTATTTAGAAAAATTGCTATCATGCACTATTAAAATTGATGGGAATTTAGCGTCTGTTTGGACTCCTTATGAGTTTTATTTAAATGGAAAATTTAGTCATTGTGGTGCTAATTCATTTCAGTTATTTAATAATAACGGAAAATGGGAAATTATTTATTTAGTCGACATGAGGCGTAAGAATAACTGTAAATCTATCCAAAACTAAAAATATGAAAAAAATATTTCTTTTTATAATATTATTAACTCAAGTTGTATTTGCTCAAGAACCAGAAATATTTTTACCTGAGTTATTTAATAATTTACCTAATGTTAGAGATCTTTCTATAAATCAAAACGGTGATGAATTATATTTTACCGTAGAAAGTTATGGTAAAGAATATTCATTTATTGCTTTCTCAAAAAAAATAAAAGGAGAGTGGACTTCACCAGAAGCTGTAAGTTTTTCTGGTCAACACAAAGATTTAGAACCGTTTTTATCTCCTGATGGATTAAAATTATTCTTTGCTTCTAACAGGAGAAATAGTATTTCTTCAGAAATAAAAAAGGATATGGATATATGGTATGTAACAAGAAATACATTGGTTGATAATTGGTCTAGACCAAAAAGTGTAGGTTCTATCATTAATACATCAACAGATGAATTTTACCCTTCGGTTACAAGTAAAGGTGATTTGTTTTTTACCGCTACCTATGAAAATTCAAAAGGAAAAGAGGATATATATGTAAGTCGGTTTATTAATAATAACTACACTAAACCCACTTCGTTAAGTAATAACGTAAATTCAGCTAAATATGAATTCAATGCTTTTGTTTCTCCTGATGAAAGTTTTATAATTTTCACTTCTTATGGAAGAAAAGATGACATCGGTCGTGGAGATTTATATATCAGTAAAAAAGATAGAAAGAATAACTGGCTGCCTGCTGAACATTTACAAAAAGGTATTAACACCAAAAAGTTAGACTATTGTCCGTTTGTTGACACCACTAATAATATACTTTACTATACTGCAAGTAAAAGTTCTATTCCACAAAATTTTAAAGAAAGAAAAACCTTGAAACAAATCATTAATTATATGAATACTACTCCTAATGGATTAAGTAGAATATATCAGGTTTCTTTAAATAAAAAATAACTTATATTTGGCATAATGAACCAAACTAACAAATCCAACAGTTTATCACCAGATAAATGGGTCGATGATTACGCTGATTATTTATTTAATTATGCCGTAGTACGTGTAAATGATTCCAATATTGCTAAAGATTTAGTACAGGAAACATTTTTTGCTGGACTTAAATCTGCTAAAAATTTTCAAGGAAAATCCACTGAGAGAACTTGGTTGGTCTCAATATTAAAAAGAAAAGTAATTGATCATTATCGAAAAATAAATTCTAACAAAGGTCAAGCCGAAGTTAGGATGAACTTTTACGAAAATGGTGAAAACGAAGGTAACTGGATCGAAGAACGCGTTCCTCAATCTTGGGATAATGAAGCTGAGAAGAATATTGAAAACGAAGAATTGAAGTCTCAATTAGATCAATGCATAGATAATCTTCCTGAAAAATATGCTATGGTTTTTAGGATGAAAACTATTCAAGAATTTGAAACTGAAGAAATTTGTAAGGAACTAGACATCACTCCGTCGAATCTATGGGTTATCGTTCATAGGGCGAGAACTCAGCTAAGAAACTGTATGGAAAAAAACTGGTTTAATAAGTAAAATATAATGTTTAAAAAAATTAAAATAACATGTGATGAAGCAACTGCTATTTGTGATAAAGCACAATATGGAGAAGCTTCTTTTTATGAGAAATTACAACTTAACTTGCATCTATTAGTATGTAAAATTTGCGCTTTGTATTCTAAACAAAATCGTAAGATGACTGATATTTTTAAAATAAAAGCTAGTAGTTGTAAAAATGAAACAAAGTGCTTATCAAACAATGATAAAGATACTTTAAAAGAACAATTAGGTCAATTTAATTAATAAGTTTGTTTTTTCACACCTTTGAATCAAAATTAAAACATGCATTTTCTTCCTGAAAAAATTAATAATTATGTTGTTAACCATTCACAACAAGAACCTAAAATACTACAAGAATTAACGAAAGAAACTTGGCAAAAAGTATTAAATCCTAGAATGCTAAGCGGCGCTTTTCAAGGGAGGGTTTTATCAATGATTTCAAAATTAATTCAACCCAAGTCAATTTTAGAAATAGGTACCTACACAGGTTACTCTGCTTTATGTTTAGCAGAAGGTTTATCTAAGGATGGAGTGCTTTATACAATTGATAAAAATGAAGAACTAGCAGAGCTTCAATCTAAATATTTCGAGAAATCAGCTTATAACAAACAGATTAAACAATACATCGGAAATGCTATCGATATTATTCCGACAGTAAGCACTAAATTTGACTTAGTTTTTATTGATGCTGATAAAGCTAACTATCTAAATTATTTTGATTTAATTATTGATAAAATGAATTCTGGTGGAGTTATTTTATCTGATAATGTTCTTTGGAGTGGGAAAGTCGTAGAGGAAGTAAATCCGAAAGACATCGATACTAAAGTTATTTTAGAGTATAATAGGAAATTAAATGAAGATAATCGCTTAGAAACAGTATTATTGCCAATTAGGGATGGATTAACAATAAGTAGAGTAAAATAAAGTTACCCTTATAACTTTCGTTTTATAGGCCCTGTAAAATCATCAATATTGTCTTTAACATTCTTAACTTCTTTATTAATGTCTCTTACAAAATCAGTATCAATACCTTGATTTTTGGCACTATCACTAATTTCTTTCTTAATATCATTGGTAGCATCTTTAATTTGACGCATCCCTTTTCCCAGTCCTCTAGCTATTTCCGGAATTTTATCTGCTCCAAATAACATAACGACAATTAGTATGATTACAAAAATCTCAGGTCCTCCTATAAATAAAACTACTCCATTCATTACTGCAAATATAATTAAAATCAATAGTTAAACTCTTTATAAAATAAAAAAAGCCAAACTTTACGTTTGGCTTCTATTTATAAATTAAAGTAATTAATCCGCTAGAATAATTACTTTATTATCTTTCATTTCTAAAGTTCCAGATGTAATCGTTAAAGTTAACACTTTATCGTCTTCTGGTAAACTTACAATGCTTCCGTGTAAATCATCAAAAATTAAATGATTTTGTGTATGTACATGTACTTTTACAGTTCCTTCATTTAAAATAGACACAACTGGGGCGTGATTATTTAACATCTGAAATTCACCGTTAATACCTGGTACAGTAACAGAATCTACTTCTGACGAAAACAAGATAGCTTCTGGAGTTACAATTTCTAAAAACATAATTTCAATAGAATTAATTATTGTTAATTGTTAATTAAATTATGCTTCTGCTAACATCTTTTCACCAGCATCAATAGCTTCTTGAATTGATCCTTTTAAGTTAAATGCTGCTTCAGGATACTTATCTAATTCACCATCCATAATCATGTTAAACCCTTTAATAGTATCTTTAATGTCTACTAAACATCCTGGAATACCTGTAAATTGTTCAGCAACGTGAAATGGTTGAGATAAGAAACGTTGTACACGACGTGCTCTGTGAACGACTAATTTATCTTCTTCAGATAATTCTTCCATACCTAAAATTGCGATAATATCTTGTAATTCTTTATAACGTTGTAAAATTTCTTTTACTTTAGTTGCTGTATCATAATGTTCATTACCTAAAACAGCCGCAGATAAAATTCTTGAAGTAGAATCTAATGGATCTACTGCAGGATAAATACCTAATTCAGCAATTTTACGAGATAATACTGTCGTTGCATCTAAATGCGCGAAAGTTGTTGCTGGTGCAGGATCTGTTAAATCATCCGCAGGTACATAAACTGCTTGTACAGATGTAATAGATCCTTTTTTAGTAGAAGTAATACGCTCTTGCATTG
>CBDTZS010000121.1:0-9717 GCA_965364955.1 uncultured Tenacibaculum sp.
ATTTCATTTCAAAATCTTCCATGAATTTAGTAGTATAGTTACCTGCTACATAATCAGGATGATCCATTAATTGTCTATGAAAAGGAATTGTTGTTTTAACTCCTTCAATTACATATTCATCTAATGCTCGTTTCATTTTATTAATTGCTTCTTCACGAGTTTGTGCAGTGACAATTAATTTAGAAATCATTGAATCGTAATTAGATGGAATCATATAACCAGCATATACATGCGTGTCTATACGAACTCCATGACCTCCTGGGGCGTGATATGAGGTAATTCTACCGGGCGCAGGTCTAAATCCATTAAAAGGATCTTCTGCGTTGATTCTGCATTCGATAGCGTGTAATTTTGGAAAGTAATTTTTACCAGAAATTGGTACACCTGCCGCAACTAAAATTTGTTCACGAATTAAATCGTAATCAACTACTTCTTCAGTAATTGGGTGCTCTACTTGAATACGAGTGTTCATCTCCATAAAGAAGAAGTTACGATGCTTATCTACTAAAAACTCAACAGTTCCAGCACCTTCGTATTTTATGTATTCAGCAGCTTTCACTGCAGCATCTCCCATTTTAGTACGTAATTCATCAGTCATAAATGGAGAAGGAGTTTCTTCAGTTAATTTTTGATGACGACGTTGAACAGAGCAATCTCTTTCTGATAAATGACAGGCTTTCCCGTAAGAATCACCTATAATTTGTATTTCAATATGACGAGGTTCTTCAATTAACTTCTCCATATACATATCATCGTTACCGAAAGCAGCTTTAGATTCTTGACGAGCAGAATCCCAAGCATCTCTTAAATCTTCAGCTTTCCATACAGCACGCATTCCTTTTCCACCACCACCTGCTGATGCTTTTAGCATTACAGGATAGCCGGTTTCAATAGCTGTTTCCTTACAATCTTCAAAGGTTTCAATAACCCCTTCACTTCCTGGTACACAAGGTACACCAGCTTCTATCATGGTAGATTTAGCATTTGCTTTATCTCCCATACGATCAATCATTGTAGGTGAAGCTCCAATAAATTTTATATCATGTTCTTCGCATAATTTAGAAAATTTAGCGTTTTCTGATAAGAAACCATAACCAGGATGAATTGCATCAGCATTTGTGATTTCTGCTGCCGCAATAATACGATCCATTTTTAAATAAGATTCACTACTTGGGGCTGGCCCAATACAAACAGCTTCATCAGCAAATCTTACGTGTAAACTTTCAGCATCTGCTTTAGAATAAACAGCTACAGTTTTTATTCCCATCTCTTTACAGGTTCTAATTACGCGTAGTGCAATTTCACCTCTATTGGCAATTAATATCTTTTTAAACATACGTTCTAAAAATTTAAAAACCCCAAATAAAATAAGTCTATACTTTTGTTTTATTTGGAGTTATATCTTAATTAAGATGGATCTACTAAGAATAGTGGTTGATCAAATTCTACCGGAGAAGAATCATCTACTAATACTTTGACGATTTTACCTGAAATTTCAGATTCGATTTCGTTAAATAATTTCATTGCCTCAATAACACAAACAGTGTCACCTACTTTTACATCAGTACCTACTTCAGCAAAATTTGGTTTGTCTGGAGATGGTTTTCTGTAAAAAGTCCCGATAATTGGAGATTTGATTGTAATGTATTTAGAGTCCTCATCAGTACTTGAAGCTTCATTTGACGTTGCTGCTTGGGTTGCAGGAGCTTGTGCCGTCATTTGAGGAGCTACAGCCATAGGTGCGGCTGTCTGAATAATTGTAGTTTCAGGAGTTTCGCTTCCAGTTTTAATGGTGATTTTAATATCTTCCATCTCTAACTTTACTTCGCTTGCGCCTGATTTAGCTACAAATTTTATAAGGTTTTGAATTTCTTTAATATCCATTTTCCTAGTTTTAGTTGTTTGGTTTTTTATGAATTATATGCCCATTTTAAATAGATTGCTCCCCATGTGAAGCCTCCACCAAATGCTGCAAAAATTAAGTTATCTCCTTTTTTTAACTGATCTTCATAATCAGCAAGTAATAAAGGTAAAGTCGCAGAGGTTGTATTTCCGTACTTATGTATGTTCATCATCACTTTATCACTTCCTACTCCAACTCTTTTAGCTGTAGCTTCAATGATTCTTTTATTTGCTTGGTGAGGTACTAACCATTGAATATCTTCTTCTGTTAAGTTATTTCTAGTTAGCATTTTTTCTGAAACATCAGCCATGTTAGAAACTGCATATTTAAATACACTTTTTCCTTCTTGATGTACAAAATGTTGTCCGTTTCTTAAAGTATCTTCCGATGCAGGTAAAATAGATCCACCAGCCTCAATTTTCAAGAATTCACGACCGATACCATCACTTCTTAAGTATTCATCTTGTAATCCGAGTCCTTCATTATTTGGTTCAAACAATGCTGCTCCAGCTCCGTCTCCAAAAATAATACAAGTAGCTCTGTCTGAATAATTAATTACTGAAGACATTTTATCAGCTCCAATTAATAATATTTTTTTATAACGACCACTTTCTATATAGCTAGCTGCGGTTGACATACCATATAAAAAACTTGAACATGCTGCTTGTAAATCGTAAGAAAAAGCATTTGTTGCGCCTATTTTAGAAGCAGTATATGCTGCAGTAGAAGCAACAAGCATGTCTGGGGTTGCAGTAGAAACAATTACCAAGTCGATTTCTTTTGGGTCGATGTTTGATTTCTGAATTAAATCTTCAGCAGCTTTTATAGCCATAAAAGATGTACCAAGACCTTCTCCTTTGAGGATTCTTCTTTCTTTTATTCCTGTTCTGCTGGTAATCCACTCATCATTAGTGTCTACTAGAGTTTCTAATTCTTTGTTTGTTAAAATATAATCAGGGACATATTTTCCCACCGCTGTTATAGCTGCAGTTGTTTTAATCATAATTGTTTGTTTAGTAATAAAACCAGTTGTCAAAAGTACTAAAAATTATTTCACCTTTTTAAAGAAAAAACATCAAAAAAGTTTATTTTTAACGTAAAAACATAAAAAAACCCTCAAAAAGAGGGTTTTTTTAGTTTGTTAAAACTTGTTTTTAAGCCTCAACAACTGCATTTTCTAATACTACTTGACCTCTGTAGTATAATTTTCCTTCATGCCAGTGAGCTCTGTGGTATAAATGAGCTTCTCCAGTTGTAGGATCAACAGCTATTTGAGGTACAGAAGCTTTATAATGAGTTCTTCTTTTATCTCTTCTAGTTTTCGATATTTTTCTCTTTGGATGTGCCATTTTATATTTTATTTATCTGTTAGTAAATCCTTTAATTTATCCCATCTAGGGTCTGCTGACTTTTCTTCAACAGGTTTTTCTTCGTTTATTCTTAATTCTTCTAATCTCTTTAAAGCTTCAGATTCCATCGTGCCATTTAAAACATCTGGATGGATTCTTCTACTAGGAACAGATAATACAATTAACTCATATATATATTGAGCAACATTCATTTGATAAACTTCATGTGGAAGTACCAAAATTTCATCATGTTCGTCATTATACTCAGGTCCGAATTGAACTACTAAATCTAAAACACCATCAATCTCTAAATCAAATGGTTCGCCAGTAGTATCACAAGGTACGTTTACAGTACCTTTTATTGTAAAACAAAGTTCGAATAGTGTACTTTTTTTTACAAAAATAATATCAGCCTTTAGGTTAGCGTCGTTAAATTCATCAAACTGAAATTCTTCAAAGAACGTCTTGCCAATTTGATATTTAAATAAATGACTTCCTTCTTTTAAACCTACAAAAGGTATATTGAATTCTTTTATGTCTTTCATTTGTAACATCAATTTGAGCGTGCAAAGATATAAAAAATGTTTATATTTTTATATTTTACCTAAAAAAAAATACTATTTAACTTTTAATGTGTTTTTTGTTAGTTCAATATGTTGTTTTCTGTCCTTAAATATTTGTAATGAGGTAAATAAAGCTTCTTTGAACGACGAAGGATTCGCTTTGTTCTTACCTGCAATGTCAAAACCTGTTCCGTGGTCGGGTGAGGTTCTTATTTTACTTAATCCAGCGGTGAAATTTACACCATTACCAAAAGATAATGCTTTAAAAGGAGCTAATCCTTGATCGTGATACATTGCTAAAACTCCGTCAAACTGCTTATAGGTTTCAGATCCAAAAAAACCATCTGCTGCATAAGGACCGAAAACTAATTTCCCCGATTCTTTAATTTCTGCAATTGTTGGACGTACAATATCATTGTCTTCTTTTCCAATAATTCCATTATCTCCACAATGAGGATTCAATCCTAGTATTGCTATTTTAGGTTTAGTAATGCTAAAATCTTTCTTTAATGACGCATGCATTATTTCAACTTTCGATTTTATTAATTCAGGAGTAATAGTTTCTGCTACTTTTGAAATAGGAATGTGGCCAGTGATTAATCCAATTTTCAATTTGTCAGCGATTAACAACATTAAACTTTTACCTTCTAAGTTTTCTTCTAAATATTCTGTATGTCCAGGGAAATTAAATTCTTCTGACTGAATATTCTCTTTACTTATTGGTGCAGTAAGTAAAACATCTATATGATTGCTTTTTAAAGCATTTGTTGCTGCTTCAAGTGATTTATATGCAAATTCTCCTCCTATTTCTGTTGTTTTTCCTATTTCAATCTTAACTTCTTCTTTCCAAGAATTCATTAAGTTTATTTTTCCATGCGAAATTTTATCGATGAAATTAATACCATGAATGTTGTTGTTTAATTTTAGATTTTTCTTGTGGTAAGATATTAATCTATTAGAAGCAAATAAAACAGGAGTACAAAACTCAAGCATACGTTTGTCTTCAAAAGTTTTTAAAATAATTTCGATACCAATCCCGTTTATATCTCCAACTGAAATTCCAACAATAATTTTGTTTGTATTATCCATAGTTATTTACGTACGTAAAGTTGTATTTTTGATGTAAACAAAAGTAATTAAAATTTAGAGAATGTTTACTGGAATAATTGAAACTCTTGGAATCGTAAAAAGAGTAGCGAGAGATAAAGAAAATCTACACATAACTGTTCAGAGTACTATAACGAATGAGTTAAAGATAGATCAGAGTGTAGCGCATAATGGTGTTTGCTTAACGGTTGTTAATATTGTTAATGATGAATATACCGTTACTGCTATTAAAGAAACTCTTGATAAAACTAATATTGGAGACTTAAAAAGCGGAAATGAAGTGAATCTTGAAAGAGCTATGAAATTAGGAGCTCGTGTAGATGGTCATATTGTACAAGGGCATGTTGATCGAATAGGTGTTTGTAAAGAAGTGAAAGATCAAGGAGGAAGTACTGTTTTTACTTTTTCTTATGATTTTGATGGAAGTAATATAACTATAGAAAAAGGCTCAATTACTGTTAACGGAGTAAGTTTAACGGTTGTGAATTCTAAGAGGGATGAATTTAGTGTTGCTATTATTCCTTATACATTGGCGCACACTACTTTTAAAAATTTTGAGATTGGGAGTAAAATTAATCTTGAGTTTGATGTAATTGGTAAATATGTAGCGAGGTTAACCCAATTGAAATAAAGACTGCTCACTTTTTTGTGAATAGTCGAATTTAAAAATAACTTACAAGAACTAAATATTAGGGACATTTAATTTAGAATATAGATGTTTTCTTCTCTATTATTTTTTCCTTTTTTAAAGTGCATTGAATCTTAATATGAGTGTTTTTTATTTTTTTAGAAAATAATGATACCTTTTTGTCTTTACAATAAATTTATTTTAATAAACCTGTGTATTCGAGTTCTTGTTTTTCATGGTTACAAATGCATTCACTACTTTATGAATAAAACCTGTATCATCTCCTGTGGACTTATATCATGTTCTCTTTAACTATGGATAAAAGTTATTGTATTCTTTTTGTTCCATAAGTGGCTATTGTCGTGAGAAAAATCGCCAATAGCTTGACGAAAAGCAGGTTTAAAAGAGAGTTTTTTTTTGGAAATGATAAATATCATAAAAATAAAGCAGTTGTAATTGTATTTTTATCGTATAAAAAAATAGTAAAACTATCTATACTTCTATGGTGCTGGATTGTTTTTATCTTAAATGTAAATCCAAAAAGGATACCTAATTCGAAAAAACTAATTTATTAATATGAAATATTTTATAAAATTAAGTTTATTACTGGTCATCATAATAACGTCTTTTAGTTGTACAAAAGCTCAATTGGTTAAGCAATGGAAAAACCCTGAAATAGATACTCTTTCAATGTCAAAGGTATTGATTATAGGAATGACTCCTAATATTGAAGCTAGGGATAAATTTGAAAAATTATTAAAAAAAGAATTTGAGTCAAGAGGTGTTCAAGCTGTAGTTAGCCTGGATATTTTTGAGCCTGAATTTACACCAGAAAAAAAAACTAAAAAAGAATTAAAGGTAATAGAAAACATTTTAACAGCTAATTTTTTCGATGCTGTACTTTTTACAAAAATTAAAGGAGTAGAAGATAGACGGATTTTTTCAGAAAGGTATAAAGATAAAAAACACCTTGATATTAAATTTAAAGAAGATTATTATAGTAATCAAGATATATTGGAAGACCCGAAGTATTATGAAAAGTATAAAATTTATCATGCAGAAACATCTATATATTGTATTTGTCCGACAAAAGAAAGAGAGTTGATTTGGAAAGGGTATATAGATGTCGTTGATCCAACTTCTATTGAAGAAACTGTAAATGATTATGTGAATTTATTGATACTAGTATTAGAAAAACAAAATTTACTAGTAAAAACAAACACGTTTTAGTTTAATCATATGATTTTCGTTTTTAAAATAAATTCTTAATTCTGTTAACTTTGATAAGTTTTTATTTAAGGTTAATAAAAAGAGGTGAAAATATGATTCTTAAATTTTATGTAAATAGAAAACATTGAGGTAGGTTATAATGGAAATATAATTTATAAAATAGAAAGAATAATTTTATTAAAAAGAGATCTGAATCCTAAAATTCGATAGATATTTTTATGATTACTCCTTCTAAGATCAAGGACTCTATAACCTATTAATGTTTCATATACCTTATTTCATATATTTTTCTCATATTTGCCCACAATTATAGATTAATGAGGCATAAAAATTTTTTGATTATTTCTAGTTGCTCTGAACCTTGGGGAGGGAGTGAAGAATTATGGAATAATTTAGCTAAACTACTTAGGGTTAAGAAACATAACGTCAGTTTATATAAAGATATTATAGCTCATGATCATGTTAAAATTAAATCTTTAAAAGATGAGGGTATTTTAATTTACTCAATTTTAAACAGCTTAAATTTTGGATATAAACTGGTCTATAAATTTTTTGTAAAATTAAGATTACCTTTTGTTGAAAGGTACAAGTTCCACTATTTAATCAATAGAATATTTCGAATCAAAGGCTTAACCACTCTTTTAAAAAAGTATGATTATGATAAAGTAATAATCTCTCAAGGAATTAATTATGATGGTTTAGATTACGCATGGATTTGTAATAAGTTGGGAATAGAATATTATATCATTTCACAAAAAGTTATCGAGACAAGTTTTGTTCAAGGCAAAGACGCTATAGTAAAAGCGAAAAAATCGCTTCTAGAAGCAAAACATAATTTTTTTGTTTCAATACATAATCACATAATTACAGAAGAGCAAATTTGCTCTAAAATTAAAAATGCTACAATCGTTTTCAATCCGAATAAGTTTCAGAATTTAGAGAGTTTTCCTAAGACTAATTTTGACGTAGATACATTTAATTTTTTATGTGTTGGTCGCTATTATTTATCAGAAAAGGGGCAAGATCTCTTATTAAGAATCTTGGCTCAAGAAAAATGGAAGAAAAGGCCCATTAAATTAAAAATGATTGGAAATGGTATGGACCTCGAAGTCTTACAAAAGAGAATAATTTATTACCAGCTTGAAAATGTAGAAATAAGCGAATTTAAGCTAGATCTTGAAGAGGAATGGAAAAAGGCACATGGACTAATTCTTTCGTCTAGACATGAAGGAATGCCTCTAGTTATGCTTGAAGCAATGTCTATAGGTAAAATCTGTATTATGGGTGATGCTGGCGGGGCAAATGAAGTAATTCAAGATAGTTATAATGGATTTATAGGTGCTCCAACAACGGTAGATTTTGATTTAGCTATGGAAAGAGCTTGGCAAATGAAAGAGAAGTGGGGATTGATTGCTGAAAATGCCAGAGAAACATTAAAAAACATTAAAAAGGAAGAGTATCCTTCAGAAGAAAAAATATTTGATATTTTGTTTAATTAATTTGATAAAAACACACTTTGAAAAAACCGCTCATCTCAGTTATAATCCCCGTTTTTAATAGATCACATAGCATCTCGAAGAGTATTCAATCGGTTCTTGATCAAACATATCAAAATATTGAAATTATTGTTGTTGACGATGGGTCTACTGATAATATTTATGGTGTATTAGAAGCTTTTGAGAATATAAAGTATATAAAGCTACCTAATAATAAAGGGCAGGCAAATGCTCGTAAAATGGGTTATAACAAGTCGAAAGGAGAATTCATTTGCTCGCTAGACTCAGATGATACATGGGAGCCAATATTTATTGAAGAATCTTTAAATTACATGGTTAAATACGAATTAGATCTCTTTTTTTCTAATTGGTCAAGAAGTCAAAAATCTATTGCTGGAAATTTGAAACGATTCTCAAATCTCTCTATTTTTACAAATGAAATAGAAAAAGATGTTTTTGTTTTTACAAATTCGGATATTAGAAAACATATTTTATCACATTGTATTTTTCCATCTTCTTCAATGATGATTCGTAAGTTATCATTACCCATATCATGGGATAAAAACATTAGAGTTTGTGATGATTGGGAATTAACTATTAATCTCGTGCTAAACAAGACTGTAAAAAAAATAGGAGGTACATATAAACTGTTTTGGACAAAACATGTGTCAGATGATAATGTATGCGATAATAGATCAGACGTTGCATTTATAGAAAGAGTTATTCAAGATAGACTTTATATGCAAAAAAAGTTTAAGCATTTAATGACAAATGAAGAGCAAAAAAAATTCAGTACTTCAATTGTAGAATCTAGACTTAGAAAACTGCTAATTGGTATTCAAAATAGATCATTCAAAATTATATTCGAAGTGTTTTCTAGTAAGTATTTAAACCCATACTTGCTTAAAGCAATAGTAAATGGTTCGAGAAGAAGGTTAATACGAAAAAGATATGCATAGTATTCTCTCACATCGCCTTTTTAGAATTTATGATTGGTGGGAGTATAAAATTCCTCAAATTTTAATCCCTATATATTTAGTCATTCTTAATGCCGAAAACTTATTAAATAATTCAATTACTATCGAAGTTTTCGTGCAATTACTACTTGGTGTCATTTTAGGTGCTCTTACAGTAAGTATTATGGGTGAATTTTTTGATATTGAGCAAGATGCATTGGCTAAAAAAAACAATGGTTTTAAAAACTTGAGTCAAAAGAAAATTAAGAGTATTTTATTTATTACAATTGTAATAAATATTCTTTTTTTGTTTTTTCTAGAAATAGCACCTCTAATTTTCTATGTACTTTCTATTCTAACTTTCTTTTTTTATTACGTTCCTTTTATTAGACTTAAAGAAAAAGGTTTTTGGGGTGTTATCGCTGATTCTTTAGGGTCACATGTTTTTCCTGCTATTTTTGTCTTTTTGTGCCTGATTTCGATAG
>CBDTZS010000122.1:0-9710 GCA_965364955.1 uncultured Tenacibaculum sp.
TTTTTACAATTCATAGCAGTTATTTTAAAACAGAAAATTCGATGCTAGAATCTGAAAATACAGTATGTGTTTGCGTTTTAAAATCTTTTTCATCTGCTTTGTAAATATTGTCTACATAAGTTTGTGGATTCAAATCAATTAAAGGAAACCACGTACTTTGTACTTGTATTTGCAGTTTGTGACCTTTTTTAAACGTATGAAAAACATCTTGTAATTTAATGTTTACTGCAGTCTTCTTATTAGGAATAAACGGTTCTGGTTTCGCAAAACTATTTCTAAAACGACCACGCATTACTTCACTACGAACCATCATGTGATAATTGCTTAGTTTTAAATGCGATTGCATTTCTTTATTGTCATTTTTTAAATCAGCAGGATGTACATCAATTACTTTTACAATCCAATCTGCTGCCGAACCTGTCGTTGCAACTTTTAATTTGGCTAAAAGATCTCCAGCTAATGTGAAGTTTTCTGTTAATACATCCGTTTCGAAAACTAATACATCGGGTCTTCTTGCAGCAAAACGCTGATCGTCGGTCATGTATTTACGAGGCGTAAAAACAGTTTTAATATCTTCAGAATACGGAACAGGTCTTTTAATATCGCTTATAAATTGTGTTTTGGTATCTCCTTTTTTAGCCGTACTTAATTCTTGATTTTCTGATAAGAAAAAAGATTGTTTCTGTGTGTTTTTAGGAGGCCAAACATCGTATGATTTCCATTCTTTTTTACCCGTATCAAAAACGTATGCTTCGGGTAATCCGCTATCTTTTGAACCGTTTCCTTTTAAGAAGTGATTAAAGAATTTAGTTTCTACTTCTTTTTGAAATTTTAAAGAAATTGAATCTCCGAAATAATAATTTCCGACTTTATTAGGTACTTTATTTCTAGACCATCCGCCATGATCCCAAGGACCAAAAACTAAAGTATTATAATTGTTTGGTTGGTGCTTTTCTATATTTTTATACGTTTCTAATGGTCCGTATAAATCTTCTGCGTCAAACTCTCCAGCAACAATCATAGTTGCTACTGTTGATGGTACTTTATTTAAATGTTGAATAATACCTTTACTTTGCCAAATCGAATCATAATTAGGGTGTTCTACAATTTCTTTCCAGAAGAAATCATCTATTCTATCTTTATTCTCAGTAGTTGCAACATCTAATTTTTCATATTGAAAATATTCATTCAAGTTCTTTAAAGGTCCTTTATCTATGAAAAACTGATATTGATCTTGCGTTTCCATCTTCGGAAAAGAGTACCAAGCAGAATCTGTTGGTTGGTCTTTATAAGTACCAAATAAAGGAATAGCATTAAAATAACTTAGTAAAAAAGCACCATTATGATGAAAATCATCAAAAAAGAAATCTCCAATACACGCTTGAGGTGATGCTGCTTTTAGAGCAGGATGTGCATCGATAGTTGAAACCGTAGCGTAATGGCCAGGGTATGAAATCCCCCAAGTACCTACTTTTCCATTATTGTTTTCTGCGTTTTTAACCAACCAACCAATAGTGTCGTAAGTATCGGTAGTTTCATCTGCTTGTAAACCTGTTTTATTCGGAATGTAAGCACGCATATTATCATAAATACCTTCACTCATCCAACGTCCGCGAACATCTTGATACACCACAATATTCCCTTCTTTCATTAGATTTAAATTCGGACCAATTTTGTTTCTGAACTTATTTTCTCCATAGGGCTGACAACTATAAGGTGTGCGTTGTAATAGTATTGGGTATGTTTTACTAGTATCTTTTGGTGAGTAGATGGTTGTGTGTAGCTTAGTACCATCGCGCATTGTAATACTTACCTCTTTCTTTGTATAGTTATCTTTAACATAAGTATCTTTTTTTGCTGTTGCGGTTTTATTAGATGCTGTTTTTTTTGTGCAACTTACTATAGTTAAGAATAGAATTAAAAATATTTTAAGATAAAACTTCATGGTGCATTTGGTTGTTTAAGAGGTAAATATAAAAAATGCATGATGAAAAGTAAGTAAGATTTAATAATTTAGCTTTAAAATATATTTTATGAGGAGTTTCGTTTTAGGTATTGCTGTTTTTATGATGATAGGATGTAATAAGAAAATTACAGTTGAGAAAGAAAAAGAAGTAGAAAAGAAAGTATTTCCAGAATTAAAAAAAGACAGATATAATGTTGCGTTTTTAATTATGGACGGAACTTTTAATACCGAGTTAACAGCGCCGTTTGATATTTTTCAGCACACTATTTTTAGAAAAGGAATAAAAGCAATGAATGTATTTACAGTAGCTAATACTGATAAAGCGATTACAACTTTTGAAGGTATGCGAATTCTTCCAGATTTTAATTATTTGAAAGATAGTTTACCTAGAATCGATATTTTGGTCGTGCCAAGTGCAGAACATCATTTAGATACTGATTTAGAAAATGAAAAACTTATTGAATTCGTGCAAAGAGTTGATAAAGAAGCAGAATTTATAACATCTCATTGCGATGGTGCTTTTGTATTGGCAAAAGCAGGAATTTTAAAAGATAAAATTTCTACAACATTTCCTTCTGATATTGATAAAATGAGAACAATGTTTCCTGATTTAGACATTAGAAAAGATGTATTGTTTGTTCATGATGGAAAGTATATTACTTCCGCAGGAGGCGCAAAATCTTTTGAAGCAGCATTGTATTTGTGTGAATATTTATATGGGCCAGATATCGCAAAATCTCTTGCTGGTGGTTTGGTAATAGATTGGGATGTAAATAAAGTACCACATTTTATTATAAATGATTGATTAGGTTAAAAAACTTTTTAAAGAAAGCATAATTTATGTAGTTATAAATTAATAAATTTTTTGCTGTTGAATATATGCTGATGTAATTCTTGAAACTTCTGCTGAGTGTTTTCCCCTCCAAATGAAATGTGTTGCATCTTTTACAGTATGGAATTGAATGTTATTTCCTAAAGATTTCATTTCCTTGTAAAAATGATTAGCACTAGCGTACGGACAATTCATGTCTTTTTCTCCATGAATTAATAGCATTTTGGTATTGGTTTTTTTTATTAAATGATTTGGAGAAATTTCTTTAGCTCTATCTTTATATTTAATATGCTCTCTAATCCATCTTGTATTTTTATCTGTTAGGTCATACACTGCAGCATTCACAATTAAAAAATTGGGTATAGCACTTATTTTAAGGTTGTCAGTTTTTTCATTCCAATTATCAACTAAAGTAGTGGCAAGAGCCAAATGACCTCCTGCAGAACTCCCTGTTACTAAAATTTTATCAGCATTGATATTGTTTTTTTCTGCGTTTTCTCTTAACCAACGAATGGCAGACTTTGCATCTTTTACTGCTTCGTAAGGATATGTTCCTTGTTTTGATTTTATTCGATATTCAACAGCAGCTACAATCCATCCTTTTTTAGCGTAGGCTTTAGCTGTTTCAAAAAACCAATCTGGTTTTCCTATAGACCAACTTCCTCCGTGAAAATATACAATGGTTGGTCTAATACCTTTAAATGTTTTTTTATTTGGTGAAAAGAGGTGCATTTCTAATTTATAATTGTCAATTATCTTATAAGTCTCTATTGTATGAGATGACCTTTCTTTTAAGTCTTTTTCATAAAGATTAATCAGTTTCGTAAGAGAGTTCTGGTTTATGTTGTTAGATGTGAGGTTGTCGTATAAATGCTCGATGTTTTTTATTCCCTTATTATCTATATGCTCATACAAATACTTCTCTTTCCAGTAAGTATTTACTTCAGAATTGGTAAAAATAGTTTCAATTATATTCCAAGCTGCATGTAATTGTTGATTGTCAAACTTATTATAATCACCGTTTTGTAATTTTTTATTGCTCTCAATTGAAATAAAAGAAGCTACATATTCTATTAAATCTTTATTAGAAAGAAATTTGGGTTGATTAAAATATTGAATATTTATATCAAGTTTTTTCTGATTTACTTTTGAAAATATAGTTTTTTTTCCCGTAAAACGTTTATGGTATTTAGGGTATTCTAGAATATATTTATCAAATGCCATTCTAATCCCGAGGGCCTCATCTTGATACGTTTTTGTATCTAAATTCTTTTTATTGTTTTGAAGATGACTTGTATATATAGTCTTTAGAGAGTCTATTTTTTTTGTGAAGTCATCTTGATCTAATAAATGAAGTGGATAGCGGTTATTGCTGAGATATCTCCATATAGGAGTTCCGAATTTTGTTTGTTCCGTTAAAAAACCTTCTTTTTTACTAGAGTCTATTGCCTGTTTATTTTTGTTACAGCTTAGCAAAATTAGAATAAGAATATAGAAAAAGTACTTAGTTTTTATCATGTAATTAATCATTATATAATTCGGTTACTATCAACCATTCTTCATTAGAAAGATGCCATTCTGTTATACCATTTTGTTGACGAATGATTCCTTTGTATTTGTATGTAGTAGTATATTTTTCATAAGCGATATCACTATTACTTTGTATTGAAATAATATTGTGTTTAAGAATCTTATACCCATGTGACATATTTTTTTTAAGAACTTCTTTTATCCTTTTCTTTCCACAAATACTATTAGTTGAAATACAAGCATCATCTCTAAATTTAGAGATAATAGCATTTAAATTGCCTTCATTTACCCAATTTGTTATTTGTTTTCGAGAAAATTCTATCTTATTTTTAATATTTAAGTTTGAATAATTTTTATCATTTGAGTATAAATAAATGACACTAGCAAAAGAAATAATAAAAAGTAGAGCAAATACCACCTTAGTTGTTTTGTAACCAAAAGGAGATTTTTTTTCTATCCAATAATAAAAATTGTTTTTTTTTGTAGAAAGGTCTTCTCCTTGATAATTTAGAGTTGTAAGAATCAGTTTTAAAGTATATCCTCTGGGAGTTACTTCACCAGATTCTATTCGTTGTATAGTTCTAATATTGAGGTTGCATTTGTCAACTAGTTCTTTTTGTGTAAGACCCTGAGCTTTTCTAAGTTCAACAATCTTTTTACCCAAGTTAGGTTGGACCATATTAAATATATTTTTATGCAAGAGTAATTGATTTACATGTTAAGTAATGCGAATTTTAGAATATTTGATGCGACATTTATACGGCATTTAATGATTTTAATCCTTTAAGTTGTAAGATAAGGATTTAATTAAAATGTGATTATAATTAAATGAGTGATAATAAAAAAGGCTACCAAATTGGTAGCCTTTTTTATTACTTATAAAAATTTGTTCTAATTTTTTAACCAAGCATTTCTTAAAATTACCTTAGCATTACTTGCAGGTAACTCTTCAATGACTAAACCAGCACTCTCAGTAGTTGGTTGTGTATAACCACCTTCTAATTTTATTAATTTACCATCTCTAGTAACTTCCATCATTATTTTATCACCTGCTTTCCATTGCATAGTTTTACCTAAAGCAGGACGAATGTTAGCTAAAGATATTTTCTCTCCATTTACAGCTTCTAATAAGTCGCCAGCTTTAATTCCTAAAGCAACTAATCCAGAATTAGTTCTTGGGGTAAAGAATACTTTTTTATCCTTGTTTACAGAAATAAAAGGTTGTCCTTTAGAATCTAGAAAGTAAGCTGATTTCTCAGTTTTTGTCTCACTTTTTACACCTACCTTGTTAAAGTATGTAGTATAGTCAATAGGAGTAGTTCCTTGTACATGAGCCGCGAAAAATTCACCAACTTTAGGGTTTGTCATTTTTACAATTTCTGCAATAATGTTTTCATCTTTAAAAGCTTTGTTTTTTCCATACTTTTTAGATAAATCTAACATCATGTTTCTTACACCGTAGGTTCCGTTGCTTTCTTCTCTTAAAATAATGTCTAAACACATACCGATTAATGCTCCTTTCTGGTAAACATTACCGTAGTTTTTAGCATATTTTGGATCTATAATGTTCTTACTCATTTCAGTAAATGACATTGTATCATCATAGCGTAATGAAGATGTAATTTTCGAGCTCATTTTAGTAATGAATTCAGCATCAGAAATCAATTCTTGATTTACTTGAAAAAGGTTAGCGAAATATTCTGTCATACCTTCATACATCCATAAATGTTCAGACATGTTTGCTTCATTAAAATTAAATGAATGAATTTCTTCAGAATGCACAGATAACGGAGTTACAATATGGAAAAACTCATGAGAAACTGTACCGTTAATCATTCCGTTTGCAAGTTGTTTTTTAGAATATGATTCTGGATACACTACAGTAGTAGAAGATCTATGTTCTAAAGCACCAAAACTATTCCATTTGTACACTTTAGAATCAAAAAGATATAATAAGATATTATATTCATTAGTGGTTTCAAATCCTTTTAAAAAATTGGTCTGTGCTAGTACCATTTTCTTTAAATCTGCTTCCATATCTTTAGCAGAATGCACGTTGTTTGGAGAGTAAACAGTAAAGTTTACATTAATTCCATTTACAGTAAAACTCACATTATTTAATGGAGCATACATAATTGGATTATCAGAAATCTCATCATACCTTGGCGCTAAGAATACATCTTTAGTATTGTCAGTTTTCGTTGTGTTTTTATTAATTAATGATGATGTTTCATATAAGTTTTCTGGATGCGTTATAGAAATTTCATAAGGGAATTCCTTTTTATCATTAAAATAACCAATAAAACCGGGTAAGTTTAATAAGAAATTTTTTCCTTCTTCAATATTTGTACCAGCCATTACATAAATATTATGCTTCTTTTTTGAATCGAAAGTATCATCAATCCAATAAGCGATTTTATCCATATTCTTAGCATTGTTAATTTGCCAAGAGTTATCATTTAATTTTTTAACAGACAATTCTTTTCCGTCATAATCAAATGCTTTAAAATCAGAAACAAATTTCCCATAATCACTCATAGCATACGTTCCTGGTACAATTGCAGGAATATTGTAGACTAAAGTCTGTTCTTTAATTTTTTGTGGATTTACTTCAACCATTACCTTGTCGTTAACAACAGTGTTCAAGTCGATGCCTACTTCTATAGTTTGTTTATTGTTTTGAACTGTTTTGTAAGTAGAACAGCTCGCTAATAAAGCTAAAGAAGCAATTCCTAATATGATTTTTTTCATGATAATATTTTGTTATAGTTGATAAGTCTCTTAATGAGACGATTTGTTACAAGGTTTGTTACTTATTTAACACATTTTTATGAGACGCTATATCAACTAAAACGTTGTACCTTTGCAGCGGCATGAGAATAAGACGAGTTTCAGATTGGTTACCGACTACAAGTAAGGAGGTTAAGTTAAAAGGATGGGAAGAATTAGATGTAATTCTTTTTAGTGGAGATGCATATGTAGATCATCCATCATTTGGTCCTGCAGTAATAGGACGTATACTAGAAAGTTACGGATTGCGAGTAGCAATTGTACCGCAACCTAGTGTAAATGATAATTTACAAGATTTTGAGAAGTTAGGTAAACCCCGTATGTTTTTTGGGGTTACTGGCGGATGTATGGATCCGATGGTGAGTAATTATACGGCAAGTAAACGTCGTCGAGATAAAGATGCATATACTCCAAATGGAGATAAAGGGTTTAGACCCGATTATGCTACCTCTGTATATTCAAAAATTTTAAAAGAAAAATTTCCTGACACTCCAATTTTAATTGGAGGTATTGAAGCTTCTTTGCGTAGAGTAACACATTATGATTATTGGTCTGATAAGTTACTGCCATCGATTTTAGAAACGTCTAAAGCAGATATGTTGGTATACGGAATGGGAGAACAACCTTTGCGAGAGATCGTAGAATTGTTACAAAAAGGAGTTCCGTTTTCAAGTTTAAAAACAATTAAACAAACAGCTGTTTTTGTTGAAGAAGGAGAGGATGTTCCGAAAAATAAAAACTGGGAAGACATAGAGATTAATTCTCATGAAGCTTGTTTAAAAGATAAAAAGACATTTGCTTCTAACTTTAAAGTAATTGAGCAAGAATCGAACAAGTTAAATGCGCGTCGTATTTTTCAGAAAGTAGGAGATAAGAAGCTGATGATAAATCCGCCATATCCTACAATGACTGAGAAAGAAATAGATGGGTCTTTCGATTTACCTTTTACACGTTTACCGCATCCTAAATATCATAAGCGAGGACCGATTCCGGCTTTTGAAATGATAAAATTTTCTATTAACATTCACAGAGGATGTTTTGGAGGTTGTAGTTTTTGCACTATTTCTGCACATCAGGGAAAATTCATAGCAAGTCGTAGTAAAGAATCTGTTTTAAGAGAAGTAGATAAGGTTGCAGAAATGGATGATTTTAAAGGATATTTATCTGATATTGGTGGGCCATCTGCTAATATGTACAAGATGAAAGGAAAAATACAATCTATCTGTGACAAATGTGTTGCTCCGTCTTGTATTTCACCAGTAATTTGTAGTAATTTAGATACTTCGCATAAACCATTAACTGAATTATATCAGGCAGTTGATAAGCATCCGAAAATAAAGAAATCGTTTATTGGAAGTGGAATTAGACACGATATGTTAGTGCCAGAATTCAATAAAAATGCGGATCCGAAAGAATTAGATGCCTATACAGAAGAGGTAATGACAAACCATATTTCTGGACGTTTAAAAGTCGCTCCAGAACATACTTCAGATCCTGTTTTAAAATTGATGCGTAAGCCTTCATTTAAATATTTTCATATGTTTAAAGAAAGATTTGATCGTATTAATGTAAAGAAAAAGTTAAAACTTCAACTAATACCTTATTTTATCTCTAATCACCCAGCATGTGAAAAAGAGGATATGGCAAATTTAGCAGCCGAAACAAAAGAAATGGGTTTTCAGTTAGAGCAAGTACAGGGGTTTACACCAACACCAATGACGGTTGCTACTGTTATTTACTATAGTGGTTTTCATCCGTATACTTTAAAGCCTACGAAAACGCCTAAAACAGCTAAAGAAAAAGAAGATCAGCACAAGTTTTTCTTTTGGTACAAGAAAGAAAACAAAGATTGGATTCGTAATACACTGAACAAAGTAGGAAGACAAGATTTATTAAAAGTTTTATTACCTGAAAATAATTCTTGGAAAAAGAATAAGAACGCAGCAGAAACAAAAAACACTTTTGATGATACTGTAGTTGCTTTTAATCCGAAAGCTAAAAACTCAAGGCATAAAGCCAAAGGAGGTTCTAAGAGAAGAAGGTAATTCAACTATTTTTATAAATATATCAAAAACTTAGTGTTTAAAAGCGCTAAGTTTTTTTGTTGTTATAGCGTTGGTAATTTAGGTTTTATCTAAGTTAACGGTAAATGTTTTTTCCATAATTACATAGTCAATTCCATCTTTTTTAAATTTTTTATCAGTAGGCTCTAAGTTAAATTTTTTATAGAATTTTGATTTTTCTACCCGAGCGTTACACCATAATTTCTGAATTCCTTCTTCCTTCATTAACTCTATTATCCTTTTTAATAGCATTGTTCCATACCCAAATCCTTGAAATTCAATTAGTGTTGCAAATTTCCTGAATTGTGCTTCGTTATTTACCACAAACAAGGAAATTATAGATGTTATTTCATTATTTACAAATAATCCAAAATGTCTCGCGTTTTCATCATTTGGTAATTTAACATATGCTAACGGCTTATTAGGCCACATAACTTTGTGCCGAATAGCTAGAGTTTCAGAAGTAGTAATTTGTTTAATTTCAGGTGTTATATTTTTCACTTACAGAGGTGTTTTCACTAACGTTTGT
>CBDTZS010000123.1:0-9704 GCA_965364955.1 uncultured Tenacibaculum sp.
TTTTTTTCTTTGTCATTATTGCATTTTTTCAATTCTAAATCCTACATGAGAAACACCTTCAAGTTCTTCAATCCCTTCAATTTTACCATTTTTTCTCATAGCTTGTCGAACTTTTAATGTGTATTCTCCTTTGTTTGGAAATGTTATATTTTCTTTATAAAAAAGTTTATTTTCTTTAACGTCAGAAATACCTTTTCCTAAAAACTTCCCTGTAACATCTGTCATATCGTACTCTAAAGTGTCAACGATAATTTGTCCGTCAGGAAAATTCATTTGAGTTATTAGAAACAAGTTACTATAATCATAGTCTTTATTGTTTCTGAGGTTTATAAAAAGATTTTTCTTGTTTATAGAATCTTTTACTGGAAAAGTAAATATAACTGTGTTGTTGTTGTTCCACGAGTTTTTTGGCAGCATAATATATTCATCATATATCCTCCCTGAATCACATGAAGTAATTACAAAAACAGTTAAAAAAAGTATCCATATACTATTCCTTCTCATTTTTTGTTTCGTTATTTTTATTCCCCTCGTTAGGTTTTTTTCTCCTTTGATTATTTGGCTTTCTTTTCTGATTATTCGGTTGTTTATTTTGAGACTGAGCATTCTTCTCGTTTGGCTCTTTTTGAGTTTTAGGATTATTAGCTCCAGGATTGCTTCTTGGTTTAGGTTTCCTATTCTCAACACTTTTTTTATCAGTATTCTTATTTACGTCTTTATTTACCGGGTTTTTTTGAGGTCTTCTGTTTGGTTTTGCTTCAGAAAGTTGAATGTTGTCTCTTTTATTTGCTGGTTTTCTTTGAGGTTTTCTAGCTGGCTTCGCTTCAGAAGGTTGATTACCCTCTCTTTTATTCACTGGTTTTCTAGATTTCCCCCTATTATTACGAGGTTTCTTTGGTGCATCAAAACGAGTTAAACTGTCTTGACCTACAACATTTTCAAAATCAACTGTTGGCGCAACAGTAATCTCTAATTCATATTCATCTAACGGTAAAGCCAGTTCATTATTTTTATTCAATTCAATAATTTCTTGAACTTGGTCTAATGACAACTGAAACCATTTAAAACTTTCTTCTTTATACGTATACCAAAGTATCTTTTTAAAGATGTCCATTTTCACAAAAACAGCATCTCCTTTTTCAGTTTTAAGTATTTTATCTTGCTTCGGAAAACTTTGTAATGCATCTAAGTAAGTATCCAATTCAAAGTTTAAACAACATTTTAACTTACCACATTGCCCCGCTAATTTTAACGGATTCAATGATAATTGTTGATAACGTGCTGCTGCAGTATTTACTTTTCTGAAATCTGTTAACCAAGTAGAACAACACAACTCTCTACCACACGAACCAACACCTCCTAAACGTGCTGCTTCTTGACGCATACCAACTTGTTTCATCTCTACGCGTATAGAAAAAGTTCCTGCTAGATCTCTAATTAACTGACGAAAATCTACACGTTCATCAGCTGTGTAATAAAAAGTAGCTTTTGTACCATCTCCTTGATACTCTACATCAGAAAGTTTCATTTTTAGTTCTAAACGACTAATAATTTCCCTTCCTTTTCTTTGAGTTTCTTGTTCTTTATCTCTGGCTGCATGCCAAATATTAATATCTTTTTGCGTAGCTTTTCTGTAAATTCTATATACATCTTCACTATCAGCAGTAACTTTTCGCTTCTTCATTTGAACTTTCACAAGTTCTCCTGCTAATGAAACAATACCGATATCATGACCCGAAGATCCTTCAACCGCTACAACATCACCCATAGAAACAGTTAGTTTTTCGGTGTTTTTAAAAAAATGTTTTCGTCCGTTTTTAAAACGAACTTCAAAAATATTAAATGGAGCTTCACCTGTTGGTAAAGTCATATTCGATAACCAATCAAAAACGGCAAGTTTGTTTCCACTTCCGCAGGTACCTGTTGCACAATTTCCATTGCTTTTACAACCACCTGGTACTCCGTCTTTGCTAGTTGAACAACTGTTACAACTCATAAAATAGTATATTTTTAAAAGAGTTTCTTAAATCTGAATTATCCCAGTATCAAAAAACACTTTTTCATTATTGATTTTCAGCTAGATAAACTTTCTCATCATAACTTTCCTTAATCAGTAAAGATACGTATTCTATCGAAAATGGAAAATGGAAATTTGTTTAAAAAAAACACCTCATAATTTCGTAAAACTATGAGGTATTAAAATTAAAAATATTTTATTTTATTTAGTTCTTTTTTGCCCAGTTATCTCTTAATCCAACTGTTTTATTGAATACTAAATTCTCTGAAGTAGAATCATCATCGACGTTAAAATACCCCAAACGTTGAAACTGAAATTGCTCTCCAATTTTTGCAGTTTGCAAACTTGGTTCTACAAAAGCAGTAATTTTTTCTAAAGAATTTGGATTTACAAATTCCATATAGTCTTTCTCTTTATGAGAATCTGGTGCTTCATCAGAAAATAATCTATCGTAAACTCTAACCTCAGCTTTAACGGCGTGTTTTATAGATACCCAGTGTAAAGTTCCTTTTACTTTACGTTTACTTTCTTCTGTATCACTTCCTGATTTTGTTAACGGATCATAGGTACAGTGAATTACCGTTATTTCTCCGTTCTCATCTTTTTCACAACTTGTTGCTGTAATAAAATAAGCATTTTTTAAACGCACTTCTTTTCCTATTTTTAATCGGAAAAATTTTCTATTCGCTTCTTCTTTAAAATCTTCACGTTCGATATAAATTTCTCTTGAAAAAGGAACAATTCTAGTACCCGAATTTTCATCTTCAGGATTATTTTCTGCAATAAGAATTTCTTCTCTATCTTCAGGGTAATTATCAATAATTACTTTTACAGGATCTAAAACTCCCATAACTCTGTTGGCTTTTTTGTTTAAATCCTCACGAACTTTAAACTCTAATAAAGAAACATCAATAATGTTTTCTCTTTTTGAAACCCCAACTGTTTCTATAAAATTACGGATTGATGCTGGTGTATAACCACGTCTTCTTAATCCAGAAATTGTTGGCATTCTTGGGTCATCCCATCCATTTACAATTCCATTTTCAACCAACGTTAATAACTTACGCTTACTCATAATAGTATAGCTTAAGTTTAAACGAGAAAATTCACGTTGTTTTGGTGGGTTTGGAAATTCCTTTTTACTGTATTCGTACACATTGTCGCGAAACCAGTTATATAATTCTCTGTGAGGTTTAAACTCTAACGAACATAAAGAGTGTGAAACTTGCTCTAAATAATCACTTTCACCATGCGTCCAATCGTACATTGGGTATATAACCCAATCGTTTCCTGTTCTGTGGTGTGCTTTCTTTAAAACACGATACATTAACGGATCACGCAATAACATATTAGGTGATTCCATATCTATTTTAGCACGTAAAACATGCGTTCCTTCTTCAAATTCTCCCGCTTTCATTCTAGAAAACATGTCTAAATTTTCTTCAATAGATCTATTTCTAAAAGGACTATTGGTTCCAACTGAAGTTGGTGTTCCTTTTTGAGCACGCATTTCTTCAGAAGATTGACTATCAATATATGCTTTTCCGTCTTTAATTAATAAAACAGCCCAATCGTATAATTGTTGAAAATAGTCAGATGAATACAATTCATTTTCCCATTTATATCCTAACCAAGTAAGATCATTTTTAATAGCGTCTACATACTCTTGTTCTTCTTTTGCAGGGTTGGTATCATCAAAACGTAAGTTTACAGGAGCATTATATTTTTCACCTAAACCAAAACTAATTCCGATGGCTTTTGTGTGACCTATATGTAAATATCCGTTAGGTTCTGGTGGAAAACGAAAACGTAAATTTTCTTTTGGCATTCCGTTTGCCAAATCTTCTTCAATTATTTGCTCTAAAAAATTAAGCGATTTTGTTTCTTCTGACATCTTCTGTTGAAATTGAAGTGCAAAATTACGCAAAAATGTTGAAGTGATTTCTATATAAAAAGAAACCCTTTCATTTAATTTGAAAGGACGTAATTAGATTTCTAATCTTATTACTAAAACAGCTACTATTATTAATTTGACAGTCTATTGCTGGACTATCAGCATTTTAAAAACACAATCATTAAACAAAAAAAAGCAAAAAACCATATTAGTTTTTTGCCTTTCAAAAAGGGAATTATAATGTTTCCTTCGTTAGAAGGAAACAAAGGGGTTTTATTGTTGATTCATCTCAATATTTATAGTTACAGTAACTTCTTTTCCTACAGGGTTCATTCCTCTTCCTACATTAAAATCTTCTCTTTTAATTTTAGAAGTTAATTTTAATCCTGCTTTTTTCTTCCCTTTTCCTCCGTCAATTACTCCATTCAACTTACCTTTAAAAACCACTTCTTTAGTAATTCCTTTAATGGTAATGTTTCCTGTAGTTTCAAATTCTTTTCCTTCTAAGTTTTTAAAAGACGAGCTCTTAAATACAATGTTTGCATGTTTTGCAACATCAAAAAAGTCTGCAGATTTTAAATGATTGTCTCTTCCTGATTGGTTCGTATTTATTGTTGATGCATCAATAGTTACATCAAACTTAGGCTCTTCAAACTTCTCGTTAGTAGTCGCAGTAATATCAAATTTCCCAAAATTCCCTGTTACTTCAGAAATCATAAAATGTGATACAGAAAATGTTATTGATGAATGTGCGTTATCTACTTTCCATGTAGTTTGAGCGTTTACATTTACTAATGTTATAAGTGCTATTAGTGTTAAGAATATTTTTTTCATTATTTTTAAGTTTTTAATTTGCAGCAAAAATATAGTTTACACACCTTTTAAAGGTTATTAAAAACAGCCAACAACTTATGAATTTATGACAGAAGACATTCCCATTCATAGTTTAACAACCGCTTATAACATTAACATTGAATCTATTTCTCATAACAATAGTTATGATTTTAATACGATTCATAAACATGATTATTTTGAGATTTTGTTTTTTAAAAAAGGTGGAGGTTATCAACTTATAGATTTTGATAAAATAACGATTGAAGACAACAGCTGTTATATTGTAAAACCGAAGCAATTACATTTAGTAAAAAGATTTACTGATGCTGATGGTTTATTAATACAGTTTACTAAAGAAATGCTTTTTACAGAAGCTTTTACCTTATTAAAAAACTATACAAAATCTTCTGTTCTCTATAAACAAAACATAAAATTAACTAACCAATTTTTCATTTTACTAAACACTATTTTCGATATTCAAAAAAGTAAATCTGAATTCTATAAAGAAAAATCAATACACTTACTTTCTACCCTTCTGTATTCTTTAGAAGAGAATATTGCAAAAAACAATAAAAACGTAAAGAAAACGACGAAAACTATTATTCATTTTATAGATTTAGTAGATGTATATATAAACACGAAAACTATTAATGAATATGCTCAGTTTTTGAACATTTCGAGTAAGAAATTAACTCAAATAATAAAAGCTGAATTTGACATAACTCCCTTAAAATATATTCATGATGTTTTAATTCTTAATATAAAGCGCGACTTGGCTTTTAAAGAATTAAGTCATAAAGAAATTGCGTATAATTATAATTTTGATAGTCCTTCTAACTTTAGCGTTTTTGTAAAAAAGCAAACTGGCTTGAATCCGTCTGAACTTCAAAAAGAATTAATGAGGCAATAAAAAAGGTTGAGAAAAATTCTCAACCTTTTTTAAAATATGTATTTAATTGTTTACTCTTCAATAGGAAAACTATTGTTACTTAAATTAACATCTGCCATTAATTTTGACGCATCAATTTCTACTGATTTTACAGTTTTTGAAGTTGTAAATGTATATGTTGGGTGTGCAAATGTCCAATCTTCAATAGTCGTTGCTGTTGTTGGTTTTTCTCCTCGCATCATACGCAACGGAATGTTAAATGATTCTTTTGAACCATCAGTATAAACTACTTCAACATCGACAGGCATTGGCATTTGACCTATTCTTTCTAACGTAATTTCTTTTCCGTTTACAGATTTCACTCCGTAATCAATTGTATGCGTAGTTTGAGTCCACTCATTTAAATACCAATCTAGTTGTAAACCAGAAACTTTTTCTGCAGTTCTTTTAATGTCGTTTGGCGTTGGATGTTTAAAAGAAAAATCAGTAAAATACTTCTTTAATGTTTTTGCAACATTTTCTTTACCAATAATATATTCTAATTGAGATAAGAAAATATTCCCTTTAGAATAACTTGCAATACTATAAGCTGTATTAGTATGAAATCTATCTGCATGTGTAGATAATGGTTCTTCTAACTTACTTTCTACAGCGTAATTATAACCTCTGTAAGAACCCGTGTGTGGGTTTTCTTTATTCCTTCCTGAGAGTTCATTTTCTGCTTTGTTAGAAATATAAGAAGTAAAACCTTCATCCATCCAAGAATGTTTGCTTTCGTTTGTTGCTAATAAAAACTGAAACCATGTATGTGCCATTTCATGTGCAGTTACACCAAATAAACTTCCAAATTTACGTTTACCCGTAATTAAAGTACACATTGCGTACTCCATACCACCATCTCCTCCTTGAATAACAGAGTATTGTTTGTAAGGATATTGCCCAACATGCTCGCTAAAGTACCTCATTAATTCGGCTGTTTTTGGTTGTAATTTCTTCCAGTTCTCCTTATAAAAATCACTTAATGTATTCTTATACAAAAAATGTAAATCGATACCATTTTTCATTTTAAATACATCATGAACATATTCTGGATCTGCAGCCCATGTAAAATCATGTACGTTTGGTGCTTTAAATTTCCATGTTAATTTATCTCCTGATGGGATATTTAATGCTGCTTTTTTATCTTCATATCCGTGACCTACTTCTTGTGGGTTTTGAACATAACCTGTACCACCAACAACATAACTTTTATCTACATGAAGCGTTACAGCAAAATCACCCCAAACGCCGTGAAATTCACGACCTAAGTATGGTGGTGTATGCCACCCTTCAAAATCATATTCAGCCATTTTAGGATACCATTGCGCCATAGATAATGCAACTCCTTCTTTATTGTTTCTTCCTGAACGACGAATTTGTTTTGGCACTTGTGCATCAAAAATCATATCGAAAGTTACACTTTCTCCCGGTTGAATTGCTTTATTTAAAGTTACCTCTAAAATTGTACCTACGGTTTCATGTTTAACCGCTGCACCATTCTGTTTTAAAGACCCCACTTTTATGAATCCTATTTCAGACGGAGATAACTTACTAATTCTGTCTCCAACTCTTTTGTCTGGATCTTTAATATTTCTCGAACGCACATCCATTTGAGAATTTGGTTGAAAGGCATTAAAATATAAATGATAAAACACCTTATTTAATGCATCTGGTGAATTATTCGTGTACACTAATTTTTGTGTTCCTTTATATTGATATGTTTTTACGTTCATATCAATATCCATTGTATAATCAACATGTTGTTGCCAATAGTTTTGACTTGTTGATTTCTTTGCTGGTGCTTTCGCTATATTCTTATTTGTTGCACTTGTAGAAGCACAAGAAACTATCGATAATAATGAAAGTCCTAAAATTATTTTTTTCATTTTAAATTGATTTAATTCCTATTGAGGTTAGTGTATTTTTTAAATTATTTAATTCGCTTTCATTTTTCAATATCGAAAAACTTCTTTTTTTTCCGTTATGTAGTTTTAAAAAAACTCGTTCTCTTCCTAAAAACTTCTTAATTTCTACACCTTCTATTTTAGAAAGCTTGTAACTAGTTTTCCATGATCTTTTAAACAGATAAAAAAGCACTACAATTACCGATATTATTGCTAATAATAGCATTAAAATAAAAAGAATCTCGTTTTTATAATAACTTATATACGATAACTGAAAGCTCATATTAAGTATATTAACTAGCATTAATACGATGATTAACCACGAATGCGTTGGCACTTCATCTTTAATTGTTACTTGTTCTTTTACCTTATCAAACTCTAACTGCATAGGTTGTTTTTATAACAAAAAAAGAGCATCAAAAATAATGCTCTTTTTTTGTTGTGTACTATTACCGTTTATTTTCTTCCATTTACCATTCTGTCAGCCATTCTAACAGCGTTGTATGCATTTACAACACGACCAGAAACTGATAAATCTGAGAAAGGAACTAATTCTCCTTCTGGATTTGCTCTTGATGCTGATCCTGGTTTTGTAACCATTAAATCAATCTTCGTTCCAGAGTTCATTAAGATATGTTTTACTTGACTTGCTGATAATTCTGGATAATACGAACGTATGATTGCTGCTACTCCTGCTGTTGCAGGTGCAGCCATTGATGTTCCACTAATTTTCTCATACTTATTATCAGGAAAAGTTGAATGTATTTGAACTCCAGGAGCAAAAACATCTACATTCTTTTTACCATAATTAGAAAAACCCGCTGGTAATTCTTCGTTATATTTTGCACTCATTGCACCAATAGATAAATAATTGTCATATTTCTCTACTTTTAAATCATTTGGGAAATTATTTTCTACATCTATGTTCTCTCCCGAATTCCCTGCTGCATGTACAATTAACACATCTTTTTCCGCTGCATATTTAATTGCATCATATACCCATTGTTTGTTTGGTGAAAATGATTTACCAAAACTACCATTAATTACTTTTGCACCATTATCAACAGCATAACGAATACCTAAAGCAACATCTTTATCATATTCATCTCCGCCAGATACTGAACGTACGGCCATCATTTTTACGTTATCTGCAACTCCGTTCATTCCTTTATCATTGTTACGACTAGCTCCAATAATACCGGTAACATGAGAACCATGAATTTCTCCTTCTTCAGAATGACCTGTGTTCGCATCTCCTGAACCTGGTTTATCGTTAATATCATAAGCATTATCTCCTACAACTGTACGGTAATCTGTTTTTAGATTAGCACCACTAACTGCATCTGAAGCTGTTTTAACTAATTTAATTAATTGTTCTTTTGCCTCTGTTAAAGAACTTAAACCAAAACCATACATTTGTTTCGCTCCGGCTATTGCTTCGTTTAAACCTACATCTGTTGTTTTAATTGATAAAACCTCTTCTTTCGTATAATCTGCTTTTCCGAAGTGTTTTGCAAAAGCACTATCAGCCATTGTTACTCCGGCTAACATTTGCCCGTAACGCGCTTCATTTTTTTTTGCTGCTTTAACTTTTGTTTCTTGTAAAGCCTTTACTGCTGCTAAAGTTTCTGCATCAGCAATTGATGGGTTCATTAAAATACGTTCGTATTCTAAATGTTCTTTATATGATTTCCCTAAAAAGTTCCACCCACTAATATCGTCTACATATCCGTTTTTATCATCATCAATTCCGTTACCTGCAACTTCTTTCGTATTTACCCAAGCAACATCAACTAAATCTTCATGTTTTAAATCACTACCAGAATCTACAACCCCAACAATAACGGTTGTGCTTTTCTTTCCTTTTAAGAAATCGTATGCTTTGTTAACACTCATTCCAGGAATGGTATCAGTCGCTAAATCTAAATGTTGCCAATTGTCTTTTTCATAGGCTGTTAATTCAACTTTTTTTGCTGAAATACTCACCACAGTATTACTTCCTGTTGGTACTGCTATTTTACCTACTGATGAACAACCTACTAAGGTAGTAATTGCAATTGCTGAGTAAAATAAAGGCTTCAAAATTCTCATAATGTCTCTCTTAATTAAATATATCTGTAAATTTAT
>CBDTZS010000124.1:0-9693 GCA_965364955.1 uncultured Tenacibaculum sp.
GAAAGTCCTATTTTTTTTCTGATACGATAACGTGTTGATTTTACGGCATCAATTGTAGTGTTTTTTACTATCATAATCTCTTTGATAGATAGATTAAGTCGTAACAATGCACACATTTCTCTTTCTGACTTTGTAAGTGTAGGGTAAATTTCTCTAAGTTTATTATCAAAACCTATATTTACTTCTTCTATTTTAGTTTGTAAATTAGAGAACTTTCCTTCTGTGTTTATTTGCAATTGCAGCTCAGAAATTAAAGAAGTAGTAACTAGTTTTGTTTCATTAGAAGCAATTGGAATAATTTCATTTTTTATACGCTCTAACAATTCTTGTTTAAACGTTAACCGCATTGTATTATCAGCGACTAAACGTTTTGTTTCCTCTTCTTTAGCTAGTATTTTTTCATTTAACAAGGCTTTTTGTACTTTCTCTTTTTCAAACTTAGTTTGTATAATTTGTTCTTTATTCTTATAATTATTACGTAATAAAGTGCCAATAACTATTGCCCCTACTGCTGTAATAATGAATAAGATAAAATATAACCACTTCTTAGACGCCTCCGATTCGGTTAATAATACTGCTTCTTTTTCTTTCTGTACAAATACCAAACTGTCAGTCAGTTTTTCTTGCTTAAAAGCATAATTTAATTCTAATGCTTGTGTTTTTTTAATGTTTTTAATATTAAAAATCGAATCTGAATACTTATTAAAAACTCGATAATCAAAATAGGCTTTTTTATAATTACCAAGTAGATTATGCAAAAAACTTTTTCTTAAATATGCTTTTGAAATAAGATCTTTAAAACCATATACCTTTGCTATTACTAATAACGAATCTGCGTATTTTAAAGATTTAGCGAACTCTTTTTTCTTTTTATATATAGTCGAAATATTATAATAGGTTATACATAATGAATTGTTTCTATTATTTTTTTTGGCGTAAATTATGTTATTGTCTGCTAATTGAAGTGCTTTATCATATAGTTTCAAACTCCTATACAATCCAACCAAATTATTATTAACTCTATGAATATTTACATCACTATTTATTGATGTAAATAATTCTTTTGCTTTATTATAACAAACAAGTGCTGAGTCTATTTTATTTATCTTCCTATAAGTAACCCCTAACATATTATACCCTGCAGCAATACCAAGTTCATCTCCTAACTTCTCTTTTATCCTTATTGTTTTTTTATATAACTCGATAGATTTATCATAGGATTTCTGGTATCGATACACCATTGCCATATTATGGTACACATCAGAGATATGCAAAACATCATTTTCTTTTAAATAAATTTCTTTAGCTTTTAAATAGTATTCTAATGCTTTTGTATAATTAGCCTTCCTTCTATTAATTACACCTTTAACAACATAAGCTTCTGCCAATTGTAATTGGTTAACTTCTTTATTATTAGAATAAATAAGACTTAGAGCTTCATCAACATTAGGCTCTGCTGCTGTAAAATCTCTATTGTATAAAAACTTCCCTAATACTAATAATGCATTAACTTTTATAGAGTCAGTCTTTGCTATAGAAACCTCTTTTTTTAATCTAATAAAAGTAGTGTCTCTCTCTTGTGAAAAAACAGTCAATGAAATTATGAATGCTATAAGAAGTATGAGTTGTTTCATAAAACTAATTATTTACCTAGTAAATCATTCTTCACTTTAGGTAATTCTAACTTATACTTAACTACAATTGTTCTTATAAGAAAAATAACAACTGCTGGTATAATAAAATGAAGATCCTTATTTATAGTAAAATTACCTAAAATAAGATATACCAATCCACCTGCTAAACAAGCAGAAGCATAAATTTCTTTTTTAAATATTAATGGAACTTCCCTGGTAAGTACATCTCTAATCACACCTCCAAAAACTGCAGAAACCATTCCCATAACTAAAGCCACGAATGGATGTAGATCGTATGCTAGTCCTTTTTGCACCCCTAATAAAGTAAATACACTTATACCAATAGTATCAAATAAAAACATGGTTTTTCGAAGCGGTGCAATTTTACTTCTAAATAAAAACGTAACTCCTACTGCTATTAAAATAGTCCATATATAATTAACATCACCAATCCAATTTATTGGATGTGCATTAATTAAAACATCACGCATCATACCTCCTCCTACTGCAGTAACAAAAGCAATGATAATAACCCCAAATAAATCAAATTTTTTATTTATTGCAACCAATGCTCCACTAATGGCAAAGGCAAAAGTTCCTGCAATATCAAGGGCGTAAATAATATTCACTTAGATTTTTATTTCAGAAATTCGTATTTGTAATGTTCTTTCAACTTCCTTAATATTATTTCTTTCATTATTAAGAATTAACACTAATGAAACTCCTTTTTTACCTGCTCTTGCAGTTCTACCACTTCTGTGTGTATAATATTCAATTTGTTCTGGTAATTGATGGTGTACAACAAATCCTAAATTATTTACATCAATCCCTCTTGCTGCAACATCTGTTGAAACTAAAATTTGAAGATTTTCATTTTTAAAAGCACGCATTACTTTTTCACGATCTCTTTGTTGCATATCTCCCTCTAAAGCTTCAACAGAAAAACCTTCTTCTTTTAACTCTCTCGTTAATTTTTGAGCTCCTGCTTTTGTTCTCGCAAAAATAATACCTCTTTCGGCATGTCTTTTTTCTAAAAATTTGATAATTACATCTACTTTTTCAGGAATTGTTGTTTGCACAAATTGATGCGTAATATTTGCGTTTACCAATGAGTTTTTATTCACTTCAACCTGTTTTGCTGAAGCATCCATATATTTTTTAATAATACTTCTTATTTCATCTGGCATTGTTGCTGAGAACAACCATGTTTTTCTTGTACCTGAAGTATATTTTAAAATACGGTTTATATCTAATTTAAACCCCATACTCAACATTTCATCAGCTTCATCAAGTACCAAGGTGTTAATATCTTTTAAATCAACTTCACCTCTTTCTATCAAATCAATCAACCGACCTGGAGTTGCTACAACTACATGTGTCGTTCTTTTTAAATTATTAATCTGACGGTCAATTTTTTCTCCACCATAAACAGCTTCTATAAAAATCTTATCATCTACATATTTTGTAAACTTAAATAATTGTTTTTTTATTTGTTGCGCCAACTCTCTTGTAGGAGATAATATTAACGCCTGAATTGTATCTTTTGAAGTATCTATTTTATGTAAAACAGGCAAACCATATGCAGCAGTTTTACCTGTACCCGTTTGTGCTAACCCAATAAAATCAGCATCATTTTCTAACAAATATGGTATCGCTTGCTCTTGTACTTCAGTAGGAGTTTTTATTCCTAACTCCTTCAATCCTTCAATAAATTCCTTTCGTACGCCTAATGCTGTAAATGTTGTCATTCTCTTTATTTATAAATGCAAAGATATTGCTTATTTTTCGCCTAAAAGTAAGTTTGTTACTTCTTTGGTTATTCTTTTTGGTTTTAATGTTTTTGCATCTAACAGGCAAAATGTAGTTTGTGATTTTACTAAAAGGACCTCTCCTCTATGCATTTCAAAATGACGAATAGATTTTATTCCTTCAGTTTCACCAACCCATGTTCTTACTGTAATTTCATCTCCTAAAACACCTTGCTTTTTATAATCTACTTCATGGCGAATTACAAACCAAACATAATCTGGTTTTGGAACGTCTTTTATTAGTAACAACCAATGATCGTTCGATACTTCTTGCATCCATTGTACATACATCACATTATTAACATGATTGTATTCATCAATTTCATTTAAAGTAACGATGTATTTCTTTTTGTAAGCATTCATTTAACAAAATTACATGAATGATGTTAATTATTACTTAAATCGACTGTTGATTTTGTTTAGGTAGCAGAATATTTCTGATATTCGAATGTTTAAAATTATTTATGAATAAAATTACTAGCAAATTTGGTACAGAAAAGATAAGTAAGTTGCTATTAAAGCAAGCAATACCTGCTTCAATAGGGATTTTGGTGATGTCTTTAAATATGATTATTGACACCATATTTGTGGGTCGTTGGATTAGCGTTATGGCTATTGCTGCCATTACAGTAGTTTTACCAATCGCTTTTTTAATTTCATCTATAGGAATGGGAATTGGTATTGGAGGAAGTTCTATAATTTCTAGAGCTTTAGGCAAAGGAAATACTTCAAAAGCTTATAAAGTTTTTGGGAATCAAATTAGTTTAACCATTGGTTTATCTTTATTGTTTGTACTAATAGGAACCTTTTTTTGCTTTCCTATTTTACAATTGTTTGGAGCTAACGGAAATATTGTAATTCCTGCTACTGAATATTTTCATGTTATTATTTGGGGAGTTCCTTTTTTAGCTTTAGCAATGATGGGAAACCCTGTAGCTAGAGCTGTTGGAAAACCAAACTATGCAATGTTTACTTTAGTTATTCCTGCGATAGCTAATATTATTTTAGATATAATTTTTATAAAGTTTATGAATCTTGGAATGTATGGTGCCGGATTAGCGACTTCTATTTCGTATGCTATAAGCGGCCTCTTTATTTTATGGTTCTTTTTATCAAAAAACACAGAGTTAAAAATCATTCCAAAATATTTTATTATCGATTTTTCAATCTTAAAAGAGATTATTTCTTTAGGCGGAATTACCATTGTTAGACAAGGAACTATTAGTATATTAATAATCATTTTAAACTATACATTATTTAAATATGGTGGAGAAATATCAATTGCTGTATATGGTATTATTAATAGAGTAATGATGTTCGCCTTATTTCCTGTATTAGGAGTTACCCAGGGTTTCTTGCCTATTGCAGGCTATAATTACGGGGCTAATAATTCTAAAAGAGTTAAAGAGTCTATTAAAACTTCTATCATATTTGGTACAGTAGTAGCTACTCTTATTTTCATCTTAATAATGGTATTTCCCACACAATTAGTAAGTATTTTTACAGATGATAAAGAGTTATTAAATCGTACTCCAGATGCTTTAATTATAGCTTTTTTAGCGATACCGGTAATTACAACACAACTTATTGGTTCTGCTTATTTCCAAGCTGCAGGAAAAGCTTTACCTGCACTACTATTAACCTTGTTAAAGCAAGGTTTCTTCTTAATTCCATTAGTGTATATTTTACCTAAGTATTATGGCATAAATGGTGTATGGATGTCTTTTCCTATTGCAGATATTTTATCGACTATAGTTACTTATTTTTTCTTACAAAGAGAAATACGTTTAAACCTAAATAGTAACAATTAACATTTCTTTTTAATTGTGTATTGAAAAAACACCTACCTTTGAAACGTTCATTCCAAACACATGCCCAAAACAGAAACATTTAATAAAGAAACTGTAATTAAACAGGCTACTGAAGTTTTTCATCGAAAAAGCTACAGTTTAACATCTATGCAAGATCTAGTAGATGCCACAGGTTTAAACAGATCGAGTATATACAATTCTTTTGGAAGTAAATTGGACCTTTACATGGTATGTTTAAAGGATTATCAATCTACATTTAAATGTAATGTTGATAAAGTAATAACAAAGGCAAGCTCTCCTTTTAAAGCGATAGAAGCTATTTTTATGTTAAACACTAAAAATAATAAAGCTAGCAATAATATTGGTTGTCTTATAAATAATTGTACTTCTGAAATGGCCAATCAGGAAGTTGTAATTAATAATTTTTTAAATAACAATCATAAAAATATGATTCAGTTATTTCAAGACCTCATCGAAAAGGGACAACAAGAAGGTGCTATTAACAACAACAAATCATCTTTTGTATATGCTTTATACTTAGTTAATTCTTTACAAGGTCTAGCTATTTCTGGGATATTAATGAACGATTGCAATAATTTAGAAGGTATTATAAAAACAACGCTTTCTATATTAAATTAATTTTTTTTAACTTAATTTGAAACGAACGTTTCATACAAAAACTAATGAAATGAATAAATTACAAAACAAAGTAGCAGTCATAACAGGTGCTAATAGTGGAATTGGTTTAGCAACTGCTAAATTATTTTTAAAACACGGGGCAAAAGTTGTTCTAGCAGGTAGAAGAGAAAATGCCTTAATAGAAGCAACAAAAGATTTATCTGGTGATTTTATGACTGTGGTAGCAGATGTATCTAAAGAGGAAGATAATGTGACATTAATCAAAAAAACGGTAGAAAAATACGGTAACATAGATATTCTATATTTAAATGCTGGAGTTGCTCCCGTTGCTCCTACTACAGAGATTACAACTGCGCATTATAATGAAGTTTTTGATATTAATGTTAAAGGTCCTATGTTAGCTACAAAAGAAGCTTTACCACATATGAATGATAAAGGAACTATACTGTTCACAAATTCGATTGTTCATCAAAAAGGTTTTGATGGTTTATCTGTTTACTCAGCTAGTAAAGGTGCATTAAGAGCGTATGCTAGAGTATTAACTTCTGAAGTAAAATCGAGAGGTATACGTGTAAATTCAATTGCGCCAGGACCAATAGATACTCCTATATATGGTAAAATGGGATTACCTCAAGACGTAGTTGAAGAAATGGGAAAAGGGTTTGCTAGCCAAGTACCTTTAGGTAGATTCGGAACTTCAGAGGAAATTGCCAATACAGCATTGTTCTTGGCATCTGACGATGCTTCTTATATTAATGGTGTTGAATTAGAAGTTGATGGTGGATTGAGTCAAATATAATTTTAATAAAAAAAGCTGAGATTATATCTCAGCTTTTTTTTATACTAGTAATTCCCCATTTAAATTAGTACTAAGTATATCGCTCATTAAATTAAAATAAGGCCGAAGTGCTTTAAATGATGCATCTATTTCATTTACAAAATCTTTAGACATCACTTCTTTATCTGTAAACCTACGAATAGCTATAAAACCTTTCTTCTTAATTAAATCAATTGATTTATGTTCTTTGTCAAATCCTTTAGGAGCAGTTTTTAATTCATCTCCTTCTAATTTTCCGCCAAAAAACTTCATAAAATTATCTTCGGATAGAATTTCACGAATTTCAGAATCGTCTAATTCAAACTCTTTACGAATACGCAATAAATCTTCCTTTTCTGGTTGCCAAAATCCGCCACCTAAAAGGGTATCTCCTGGTTTTATTTGTAAAAAATAACCTCCTCGTAATTGTTTTCCACTTCTAGAATATGAAACTGCAAAACGTGGATTGTACGGTGTTTTATCTTTCGAAAAACGAACATCACGATAAATTCTATAAACCTTTTGTTTTTCTATCTCATCGTGTGCTTCCAAATTTTGATGAATCATAGAAAACACTTCTTTTGCATTTGCTAAAGAAGCATCGTATATATTTTTATTATCAGCAAACCAGTCTCGATTATTATCTTTTTCTAGGTTTTTTAAAAATTGAAACGTGTTTTTATCGAATTCCATTACTCTTTTAATATTTTTTTAAATGTACAAAAAACATTTTTTTTATAATTCATTTAGTTACTAAGTTCAAACAAATTTACGTCTTGCCACTTTTTGCCACCCTATAAATTCCTCATTCTATAGGGATTTATTTAATTTTGTTTCGTAAAATAATACTGCTAATCTTTATTAAGTTAAATTTGTTGCTTTTTTTAACAATCAACTAAGCTCTATCTAGTTAAATTCTTTTTTATGTACAAAAAATTACACCTTCAATTAATACTACTTCTCTTTATTAGTGCTATTACTTTTGCACAAAACACCAACCATTTTTCTGGAGACAATACAGGTCAAGGAGAAGCATACAATGTTTTTTATGGCGATTCTATAGCAAATGGCGCTGGAGGCACAGGAAGTAAATACAATACATTTATGGGCTTTGCAGCAGGTAAAAAAATAACAACATCATCACTTTGGAATACTTTTATAGGTTATAAAGCTGGTTTTAACAGTACAACTGCAGATGGTAACATTTTTATGGGCTATGAAGCTGGTTACAGTAATACAACTGCAGTAGATAATATTTTTATCGGTTTTAGAGCTGGTTATGCTACTGTAAATAGAAGTGATAATACTTTTATTGGCGATGCTGCGGGGTTTTCGAACTTTGAAGGAGATGATAATACTTATCTCGGGGAATTAACAGGTGCTCAAAATTACTCAGGTGACGACAATACCTATATAGGTAATAAAGCTGGTGCTGGAGGAATCTATGATATTTCATCAACTAAAGCTCCGAATACAGATACTGAATACTCAGGGTCAGATAATACCTTTGTAGGATCAGAAGCTGGTTATAGTATAACCAGTGGTGAAAGAAATACAGCGATAGGTAATCAAGCCGGTTGGGATTTAAATTCAGGAACATTTACATTACCAATTGCTGACCTTCGTAAAGAAGCAAGTTACAATACCTTTGTAGGAGATTCTTCTGGTGTTGATGTCGGGCAGGGTTCTTATAATGCTTTTTTTGGTCAAGCAGCAGGTGCTGCAACTGAAAGTGGTAGTTATAATACGTTTATAGGCGCTAGAGCTGGTTGGGATAATAATAGAACTAATGATTCTGGCGGTACTAATTATAACACTTACTTGGGGTATGCTGCTGGGTTTACCAATAGAAAAGGTGAAGATAATATTGGTATTGGTGCTAATGCCGATTTTCTTACATCTGGTGGTAGTACAAATGTTAGTAGAGCTTTATTTATTGGTACTAATGCTAAAATTAAACGAGATGATGCTATTTTAATTGGTCATGAAGCCAAATCTGAACATTATAGAAATATGACTATTGGTAATTATGCATACAATAATGGGTTAGAAACTATAAATATTGGTCATAAAAATTATGCACCAAGTGGAGCAAATTATTCTGTTTTAATAGGAGCTAATGACACCATTACCAAGGCAAATTCTGTTGGTTTAGGATATAATGTGAATATAAAAGGTGATTTCTCCACTGCTATAGGTAACAAGGTGCGCATTGAAGATGGCTTAAGTTATGCCTCCGCCATAGGTGCGGGATCTAACGCAACGCTAAGTAATACAATGATTTTAGGTGGTATTACCACTACTGATAGAGTTACCGTAGGAATTGGAACCAATGCGCCAAATATAAAATCAAGTATTGATTTAGCAGATACAGATAAAGGGCTTTTAATAAATAGATTAACAACCGCTCAAAGAACCACATTAACAAGTAGTCTAGGTGTAGTAGAAATTGGTATGTTAGTGTATGATTCTGAAGAAAAATCACTCCTAGCATGGAATGGAACAGCATGGGAATCTGCTATTAACACGGACAACCAAGACTTGACACTTAACACAACGTCAAACACTTTAAGTTTAACAAACGACGCCACAACTATTGATTTGTCTACTTATAAAGACAATACCGATACTCAAAATTTGAGTTTATCTGGAAATAACGTTCTTATTTCTGGTGGTAACTCGTTAGACTTATCTGATTTTAAAGACAATACTGATAGTCAAAGTCTTACTTTAACAGGAACATCGTTGAGTATTGCTAATGGAAATGCTGTTGATTTAGCTACGTTAAACGATAATACTGATAATCAAGACTTGACACTTAACACAACGTCAAACACTTTAAGTTTAACAAACGACGCTACAACTATTGATTTGTCAGCTTATAAAGACAATACTGATAGTCAGAATTTAAGCCTATCAGGGAACAACGTTCTTATTTCTGGTGGTAATTCTTTAGACCTTTCTGATTTTAAAGACAATACGGA
>CBDTZS010000125.1:0-9655 GCA_965364955.1 uncultured Tenacibaculum sp.
TGTCGGGGTGGCAGGATTCGAACCTGCGACCTCCTCGTCCCAAACGAGGCGCGATGACCGGGCTACGCTACACCCCGAGTGCAATTTAATAGCGGAGAGACAGGGACTCGAACCCTGGAGCCAGTTACCCGGCTACAGATTAGCAATCTGCTGCATTACCACTCTGCCATCTCTCCTCAGAAATTAAAAACTCTGTAAATAAGAGTTCAAAATTGCGAGTGCAAATCTACAACTACATATCTGTTCTCACAAACTTTTTTAGTAAAAAATTACCCTAATCGGGATACTCAACTCGTAAGTGGTAGATAGTCATTAACTTATTCTTAATAATTTTTTTTATTTTTTCTATTTCTCTAAACGTAATATCAGAATTTGTAAACTGATTATCGTTTTTTTGCTTATCAATAATTTTATCTATTAAATTATCTATTGATTGTGCTGTTGGGTTTTTTAAACTTTTTGACGCAGCCTCAGCAGCATCACACATCATTAAAATAGCCGTTTCCTTTGAAAACGGAATTGGCCCTTGATATTGAAATTTTTTTATATCGACTTCTCCATCTGGGTTATTCTCTAATTCTTGCTTATAAAAAAAATATGTAACGCTTGTTCCGTGATGTGTTCTAATAAAATCGATGATTCTATCTGGTAACTTATTTTTCTTAGCTATTTCAATACCATTAATAACATGGTCTAAAATTATTCGAGCACTATCTTTAGGCATCAAAACATTATGTGGGTTCACTCCTGTTGATTGATTCTCTGTAAAATACATCGGGTTTGCCATCTTACCTATATCGTGATACAAGGCACCTGTTCTAACTAACATAGAGTTCGCTCCTATTTCATTTGCTGCTGCTTCGGCCAAATTTGCTACTTGCATCGAATGCTGAAAAGTTCCTGGTGCTTTCTCGTTCAATTCTCTTAATAATTTTGAATTGGTATTTGATAGTTCTAATAAAGTTACATCTGAAACTAACCCAAATAACTTCTCATAAAAATAAATGAAAAATACAGCTAAGAAAGACAATAATCCATTTGCAGCAAACAATCCGAAATACAACCAATTTATTTTATCTGCGTTTCCTTCTTTTAAAATAGAAAAAGCAAAATAGGTTATCATATAAATTAAGGTAATTTGACCTATTGACACAAATAAACTAGCTCTCTTATAAAGCTCTGAAATGGTTAGTATTGTTACGATTCCGGCAATAATATGCAAATATATAAACTCAAAACTATTAGGCACTATAAACCCTAGCAACAACACTGTTAGTACGTGAGTAAACAAACCCAATCTAGCATCAAAAAAAGTTTTTAATACAATTGGCAAAATACTTAACGGAACAATATATAAATATTCTGAATTGTATTTAACGACAAGTGTTTGCACAAAAATCATTAAAAAGACATTAAAGAAGATAAAAGTTACTTTATTGTTATCATTAAAAATTTCAATTCGATATTTCTCAAGAAAAAGCAACAACATCAATAAAGCCAAGGATACTAAAATGGTATACCCAAATACAATCCAATTACGATTTGATTTTGTCCAAGTTTGAGAACCAGAAGCAGTTTCATACGATTTTAAAACATTAAAATTCCTGCCTTCTACAATATCTCCTTTAGATATAATTAATTCTCCTTTAGACACCTTCCCTTTTGCATAAGAAACGCTTTTTAACGCTTCTTCTAACTCCTTATTACTATACTTAGTATCGAAAGTCACATTTGACTTAAGAGCTTCGGATAAATGATTTAAAAGCATTCGCTTTTTATATGCATCAACCTCTTTTATATTATTAGAAAGGAATTTTAATACATCTTTAGATTGAATTAGTTTAGAAAAAGAAACATCGTCTATTGAGTTCCCTTTTCTTAAGATTATAAGTTCCCCTTTATTTGCTTTCCTAACACTTGCGTCATCTAAAAATCCATATCTATATATTTTTTTGATAATACGCTCACCTACTTTTCTTAAAACAGTTACATCTTTTTCAGATAAAGAGTCCGTTAAAACCATTTTAGTTCTATAAGAATCTAATACTTGATTTTCTATCTTTTTATCGTAAACAAAAAACTTTTTAACATTCGATCTAATTTCCTTAGTTTCTTGAGCAACTTCGCCCTCTGTTTTATGAATAGCAAAAGCAAATGGAGCATACAAATTATCATACTGCCAAGGTTTTCCTTGAGGGAAATCATATTTAAACTGTCCACCTTTAGGAAACAAGTAAACAATTGCCACAACAGCAATTAAAAACAATAATACTTTATAAATAATTGCATTATTCTTATATAACTTATTAATAAAATCGTTCATCTTTTGTGTTTAAAAATGTAAATATAACCTTTCTCTATTATTTGAGTACTTGTTATAAAATGGTTATTTTCGCAAAACAAATCTTAACACAATACACCCAAATATATGAAAGAAGTAGTTATTGTATCGGTTGCAAGAACACCAATAGGTAGTTTTTTAGGATCTTTATCAACTATACCAGCGCCAAAATTAGGTGCCGTAGCAATTAAAGGAGCTTTAGATAAGATAAATTTAAAACCAGAAATGGTTGAAGAAGTTTTTATGGGAAATGTAGTTTCTGCCGGAGTAGGTCAAGCACCCGCACGTCAAGCAGCTATTTTTGCTGGAATTCCTAATACAGTTCCGTGTACTACTATAAATAAAGTTTGTTCTTCTGGTATGAAATCTATCATGTTAGCAGCTCAGACAATTGCTTTAGGTGATGCAGAAATCGTTGTTGCTGGAGGGATGGAAAACATGAGTATGATTCCTCATTACCAACACGCTAGAACAGGATCTAAATTCGGACCTATTACCATGGAAGATGGTTTACAAAAAGATGGATTAGTTGATGCTTATGAAAAAGTAGCAATGGGAGTATGTGCAGACGAATGCGCTGTTGAATATGACTTCTCAAGAGAAGATCAAGATGCTTTTGCTATCGAATCATACAAACGTTCATCTAAAGCATGGAGCGAAGGTAAATATGCAGATGAAATTGTACCTGTAGAAATACCTCAACGTCGTGGTGATCCAATTATTTTTTCTGAAGATGAAGAATACAAAAACGTAAAAATGGAGAAGATCCCTGCTTTACGTGCTGCTTTTACAAAAGATGGAACGGTAACTGCCGCAAATGCTTCAACGATAAATGATGGAGGTGCTGCATTAGTTTTAATGTCTGCTGATAAAGCTTCAGAATTAGGTTTAACTCCTTTAGCTAAAATTAAAGGATACGCTGATGCTGCTCATGAGCCAAAATGGTTTACGACTGCTCCTTCAAAAGCTTTACCTAAAGCGTTATCTAAAGCAGGAATTTCTATAGATGATGTAGATTACTTCGAACTAAACGAAGCTTTCTCTGTTGTTGGTTTAGCTAATATGAAAATATTAGGTTTATCTGCTGATAAAGTTAATGTAAATGGTGGTGCTGTTTCTTTAGGACACCCATTAGGGGTTTCTGGAGCAAGAATCATTATTGCTTTAACATCAATATTAAAACAAAACGACGCTAAAATTGGAGCTGCCGGTATTTGTAATGGTGGTGGTGGTGCTAGCGCAATGGTAATCGAAAGAATTTAATCTTTAATTAACTTATCAATGTCTTTCGGAATTTGTAATTTAAGTATTGTCCCTCTTCGACTTGAACCTACTGATACATCAGAAATGGTAAATCAAGTTGTTTTTGGCGAACATTTTAAAGTTTTAGAAAAAACTAAAAAATGGAGTAAAATTCGATTAGCTTTCGATAACTACGAAGGTTTTATCGACAATATACAATACGAAGAAATCACGGAGGAAGTTTACACTTCTTTATCCGAAGAAAACAAAAACTATGCGGGTGAATTAATTGATTTTATTATTGATAATAATCATAACTTAACTGCTATACCAATGGGAGCTAGACTTCCTTTTTATAAAAATAAGAGTATCAATATAAATACTACTTCATATTCTTATGAAGGAAAAGTATGTAATGAACAACTAGCTAAATCGGCAATTATCAAAACTGCTTTTTTATTTTTAAATGTTCCATATTTATGGGGAGGAAAATCTCCTTTCGGTATTGATTGCTCTGGCTTTACGCAAACGGTATATAAGCTATGCGGTCATAGCCTATTACGCGATGCGAAACAGCAAGCTACTCAAGGTGAGGTTTTAAGTTTTATTGAAGAAAGTGAGCCTGGAGATTTAGCTTTTTTTGATAATGAAGAAGGTATTATTACTCATGTAGGTATTATTATGAATGATTATAATATTATTCATGCACACGGTAAAGTTCGTATTGACAAGCTAGATCACAGTGGTATTTATAATGTTGACACCAATAAGCATACTCATAAGTTAAGAGTAATTAAACGATTTATAAACTAGATGATTTATTATTTATAAGACATAAAAAAAACCGAAACTTAAAAGTTTCGGTTTTTTTTATGAAGCCAATCTTATTTCATTGATTTGTATAAATCTCTAAATTCTTTAGCTTTATCTTCTATTTCTAAAACCTCATATAAATTCATAAGCGTTTTAACAGTTTCAATACTTCTATTTAAGCCATCAGCTTTTACTAAGAATGGTAAAGCTTCTTTATAAACTTCTTTTTGCTTTAAAGCAAGCTCATCATATTTTTTAAAGTTTGATAAATTCTTATTCATATCTTCAACAATGGCCTTATCCTTATCTAAAACTACTACGGCTAAATTCATATAAGCATCCGCATAATCAGGTTTTAAATCAACTGCTTTTTGATAATACTTTTTAGCATCATCCATTCTTCCTTGGTTAAAGTTAACCACTCCCAAATTGTAATACAATATTGGATTTTTAGGATCTAAAGAAATAGCTTCACTCATTAATTCTCCAAACTTATCCATTTTATTAAGCTTAATATACATATCAGCTTCATTCAACAGTAAATTTAAATCTTTAGGGTTTTCCTTTCTAGCTTCAGCCAAAGCTTCAATAGCTTCATCTGTTTTACCTTGTTCCTTTAAAATTAAAGCTATATTCTTAACAATAGCAGCCTTTTTAGAATCTGATGATTTATCTTCTGGCTTAATGTATTGCTTCGATTTCACCATTAAATCTCTATTCTGTTTTGAACCCAAATTCTCTACTTTACCCGATAATTTGTTAGTTGCTAAATATTGTGTTTCAATACCTGTATAACCAACTCTTCTTAACTCCTTATAATACTTAATTGCAGTATCAAATTCTTTTGCTTGTGTTGCCGAAATCGCTGCATTATACACAAAAGATGTGTCTGTAGGGCTTAATACATAGGTTAAATAAAAATTATCAGCTGCGTTTTTAAAATCCTTTTTATTATTATATAGGTCAACAGCTTTTTGTGATACATCTTGAATCATTTGATTTAAGATAGGCTTAGCTTCTTCTGAATATTTATTTCCACCCACAGCTGATAGTTCACTAAAAGCTTCTGCAGCTTTTTTGTAATCCTTTTTAGCCGCTAATGCTTTACCCTTTAAAAAATAAAACTTAGATTTATACTTATCTTCTCCATTAATCATTACAGCTCCTTCTGCAGAATTAAGAATTGTAATTGCACTTGTAAAATCTTGCTTTTTTATGGCTTTCTCTGCTGCTTTTAGCTCAGATTTCTGTGCCATTAAACCTAATGACATTAATCCTAAAGAAAGAGTTAATAGTTGTTTTTTCATTTTAGTTCTGATTTATTTATTATTGTTCTTGACCTTCGTTTGTTTCATTTTCAATTTCCGTGCCATCTTCATCTTCTTCTTCATGCATAACCTTTGCTACTGCAGCAATACTATCGTTATCTTTTATATTAATCAAACGAACACCTTGTGTCGCACGCCCCATTACACGTAAATCTTCAACTGCCATACGAATTGTAAGCCCTGATTTATTAATAATCATTAAATCATTTGAATCGTCTACATTTTTAATAGCGACTAATTCTCCTGTTTTTTCTGAAATATTTAATGTTTTAACACCTTTTCCTCCACGATTTGTAACACGATAATCTTCCAATTTAGATCGCTTACCGTATCCTTTTTCAGAAACTACTAAGATATTACTGTCCATATCATTTACAGCAATCATACCAATAACTTCATCTTTATCATGTTGTAAAGTTATACCACGAACTCCAGATGCAGTTCTTCCCATAGGACGAGTTTTAGCTTCTTCGAAACGGATAGACTTACCTGACTTTAATGCTAACATTACTTGGCTATCTCCCGTTGTTAATTTAGCTTCTAAAAGCTCATCTCCCTCTTTAATAGTAATAGCATTAATACCGTTAGTTCTTGGTCTAGAATACTGCTCTAATGAAGTTTTCTTAACCTGACCTTTCTTAGTTGCCATAATTACATAATGGCTATTAATATAATCTTCGTCTTTTAAATCTTGCGTAACTAAGAATGCTTTTACTTTATCATCTTGCTCGATATTGATTAAGTTTTGCATTGCTCTACCTTTAGTGTTTTTCCCACCTTCAGGAATTTCATACACACGCATCCAGAATACTTTTCCTTTCTGAGTAAAGAACATCATGTATTGATGATTTGTCCCTACAAATAAATGCTCTAAGAAATCTTCATTACGAGTCGTTGCTCCTTTTTGTCCACGTCCTCCTCTATTCTGAACTTTATATTCGTCAAGGTTCGTACGTTTTACATAACCTGCATGAGAAATAGTTACCACAACTTTAGAGTTAGGTATCATATCTTCTATACGCATATCTCCTCCAGCATAATGAATTACAGAACGACGTTCATCTCCATATTTATCTCTAATATGAATTAATTCATCTGTAATTATTTGAAAACGTCTTGGTTCGTTTGCTAAAATATCTTTTAAGTCAGTAATTGTCAACATAATTTCGTCAAACTCTGCACGTAACTTATCTTGTTCTAAACCTGTTAACTGTCGCAAACGCATTTCAACAATTGCTTTTGCTTGAATTTCAGTCAACTCAAAACGTTCGATTAACTTCTCACGAGCTTCATCTCCATTTTTAGAAGCACGAATAATTTTAATTACTTCGTCAATATTATCTGAAGCAATAATTAATCCTTCTAAAATATGTGCTCTAGCTTCCGCTTTCTTTAATTCAAATTCAGTTCTACGAACAACAACTTCATGCCTATGTTCAACAAAATAATGAATTAATTGTTTTAAGTTTAATTGCTCTGGACGTCCTTTTACTAAAGCAATATTATTTACACTAAACGATGTTTGTAGTTGTGTGTATTTGTATAATTTATTTAATACAATATTAGGAATAGCATCACGTTTTAAAATGTAAACGATACGCATTCCATTTCTATCCGATTCATCACGAATATTTGCAATTCCTTCTAATTTCTTGTCATTTACTAACTCAGCAGTTTTTTTAATCATTTCTGCTTTGTTCACTTGATAAGGAATCTCAGTAACAATAATACACTCTCTCCCCTTTACCTCTTCAATAATCGTTTTTGCTCGCATTACAACACGTCCACGACCTGTATGAAAAGCATCACGAACACCTTCATAACCATAAATAGTTCCTCCTGTAGGAAAATCTGGGGCTTTGATGTGCTCCATTAACTCATCTATCTCAATATCTCTATTTTCAATATAAGCAAGAGTACCATTAACAACTTCTGTTAAGTTATGTGGCGCCATATTTGTTGCCATACCTACTGCAATACCTGATGCTCCGTTTACCAATAAATTAGGAATACGAGTTGGCAATACTGTTGGCTCTTGTAGGGTATCATCAAAATTTAAACGGTGATCGACAGTATCTTTCTCAATATCAGCTAACATATCTTCTGATATTTTCTGCATTCTAACCTCAGTATAACGCATTGCTGCTGGAGAATCTCCATCAACAGAACCAAAATTACCTTGTCCATCAACCATCATATAACGTTGACTCCAACTTTGAGCCATACGCACCATTGAATCGTACACAGATGTATCTCCGTGCGGGTGAAACTTACCTAAAACTTCCCCAACAATTCTTGCTGATTTTTTATATGATCCTGTTGCCTTAATTCCTAACTCATGCATTCCAAACAAAACTCTTCTATGTACAGGCTTCAAACCATCTCTTACGTCTGGTAATGCTCTTGATACAATAACTGACATCGAATAATCGATGTAAGCTGATTTCATTTGCTCTTCAATGTTGATAGGGATCAACTTTTCGCCATCTGCCATATATATTTCTTTAAAATATTAGTTCTCATTTTCGTTAAAAAAGTGAATTTTACACTTGATAAAACTCACCTCTAAAATACACTAAAATTAGCTGTACTTTTTAAAACATTGCAAGATAGTATAATGCCTTGTTTTACACAAAAATTATTTTTAATGTTTTACCTATACTTATCAACAATTTTAACAGTTTTTAAACATTAATAGTACATATTTACCTCGCCACAATACCTGTTAAAAACTATTGGCATCTTTTTTGTAATTTTTAAGAAAAAAACTTACTAACTTTACACATATACAAATTAAATTTATGGACGATAATTTTTCACCACAAGTTAGAGATGTAATTACTTTCAGTAAAGAAGAAGCCTTTCGATTAGGGCATGATTTTATTGGAACAGAACATCTGCTATTAGGTTTGATAAGAAAGGGAGACGGAAAAGCCATCGAAATATTAACTACTTTTGATGTAGATTTAGATTTGATGCGCAATAAATTAGAAAAACTAAATCCAACCACCCCATCAATAGCAAACGTCGAAAAAAAGAGCTTACATCTTACAAGGCAAGCAGAAAAAGCAATAAAAACCACGTTTTTAGAAGCTAAATTATATCAAAGTAACTCAATCGACACAGCTCATTTGTTATTATGTATTTTACGTAATGAAAATGACCCTACAACGAAATTACTTCAAAAATACGATGTAGATTACGAACAAGCAAAAGCACTATATAAAGAACTTCATGTAGAAGATACTTATTCTGCTCCTACCGCTGAAACACCTTCTGAAGACGAGTTTTCTGAAGGAAAATCGAATCCTTACGGCCAGCAAGCCTCTAAAGGAAAGCTAGCTAAAAAATCTAAAACTCCTGTTTTAGATAATTTTGGACGTGATTTAACTGCTTTAGCGATCGCAGGAAAATTAGACCCTGTTGTTGGACGAATAAAAGAAATCGAGCGTGTTTCTCAAATTTTAAGCAGAAGAAAAAAGAACAATCCAATGTTAATTGGAGAACCAGGTGTAGGTAAATCTGCGATTGCCGAAGGTTTAGCGTTAAGAATTATTGAAAGAAAAGTATCAAGGATTTTATTTGACAAAAGAATTGTCTCTTTAGACTTAGCTAGTTTAGTTGCTGGAACGAAATATAGAGGTCAGTTTGAAGAACGCATGAAAGCTTTAATGAATGAATTGGAAAAAAATGAGGATATCATTTTATTCATTGATGAAATTCACACCATTGTTGGTGCGGGTGGAGCAACTGGTTCTTTAGATGCGTCAAACATGCTGAAACCTGCATTAGCACGTGGAGAAATTCAATGTATTGGAGCCACCACTTTAGATGAATTCAGAACAAACATTGAAAAAGATGGAGCTTTAGAGCGTCGTTTTCAAAAAGTAATTGTTGAACCTACAACGGTTGAACAAACTATACAAATTTT
>CBDTZS010000126.1:0-9607 GCA_965364955.1 uncultured Tenacibaculum sp.
AACAATTGGCACAGCCTTTAAAACCATTATTTGGCCAAAAAGAAAGTTAGTTTTTTTGGGTTTAATTCTTATAATTATTCGCAGTTTATCTGGATTTATTTTACCACTGCAGAGTAAAGTGTTGTTAGATGAAGTTGTGCCTAATAGAGATTATAGTCAATTGTATAGCTTAATACTTATTGTTATTGGAGCCATTTTAATTCAAGCAATTACTTCTTTTTTATTAACTAAAGTATTAAGTATTCAAGCGCAATATTTAATATCAGAATTAAGAGCCCAAGTACAAAAAAAAGTTTTGTCTTTACCTATTAGTTTCTTTGATAATACGAAATCTGGAGCCTTGGTTTCCAGAATTAGGAGTGATGTTGAAGGTGTTAGAAATCTTATTGGTACAGGTTTAGTGCAGTTAATTGGTGGTTCATTTACAGCAATTGTAACTTTAGTTATTCTGATAAAAATGAATGTTTGGATGACGGTTTTCACCTTTCTTCCTTTATCAATCTTCGGGATTATTGCTTTAAAATCCTTCAAATATATACGTCCTATATTTAGGGCTAGAGGAAAAATTAATGCAGAAGTAAAAGGGCGTTTAACTGAAACTTTAGGAGGTATTCGTGTAATTAAAGCCTTTAATGCTGAAGAGCAAGAGAGTAAAATATTTGAAAAGGGTGTAGAGAATATTTTTCAAAATGTTAAAAAAAGTATGACTGCAACTGCAATAATGACGAGTTCTTCAACTTTTTTAATTGGTTTAGCAACTACAGGAGTTATGGGAATTGGAGGTTATTATATGATAGAAGGTACAATGACTTTTGGTGATTTTCTTAAATTTACATTTCTTTTAGCATTTATGGTAGCACCAATTGTTCAGATGAGTAATATTGGAAGTCAATTAACAGAAGCTTTGGCAGGTTTAGATAGAACAGAAGAACTGATGAACATGGAAGCGGAAGAAGAAGATGAAGAAAGAGTTGTTGAATTAGAAGATATTAAAGGAGAATTAGTTTTTAAGGATGTCTCTTTTTCTTACGAAGAAGGAAAAGAAGTGTTGAAAGATATTAGCTTTCACGTGCCCCCGGGAACCGTAACCGCTTTGGTAGGAAGTTCTGGTTCAGGAAAATCTACAATTGCTGGTTTATCAGCAACTTTTTTAAATCCCATTTCGGGAAAAGTTACGATTGACAATCAAGACATGTCAAAAGTTAAACTGAGCAGTTATAGAAAACATTTAGGTGTTGTTTTACAAGATGAATTTTTATTTGAAGGAACAATTAGAGAAAATATTTTATTTCCTCGTCCAAATGCTACAGAAGAGGAATTACAAAATGCGGTTAAAGCAGCCTATGTAAATGAATTCACAGATCGCTTTGATGATGGCTTAAATACGTTAATAGGAGAAAGAGGCGTAAAGCTTTCTGGAGGTCAACGTCAACGTTTGGCAATTGCAAGAGCAATATTAGCGAATCCAAAAATAATTATTTTAGATGAAGCAACTTCTAGTTTAGATACAGAAAGCGAAGCATTGATTCAGAAAAGTTTATCAGAATTGATAAAAGATAGAACAACTATAGTAATTGCCCACAGGTTAAGTACGATTAAACAAGCAGATCAAATATTGGTTATTGAAGCCGGTTCAATAGTTGAAAGAGGTACGCATGATCAATTGATTGAGAAGCAAGGAAGATACTATGAGTTGTATACCTATCAAGCAAAAATTTAATCGAGATCAAATAAATTATGAACCCCAATATATTTATTCACAGTAAATCCTTCTGCATATTTAACATTAATTTGCCTACCAAAAATGGTATTGGTACTTTTAATTTGGTCTAACAATCCAGTTATTGAACTAGGGTTTGGGTTTTGTGGATTTTTGAACTGAGAAGTATACGCCAATATAGTTTCAATTTTTGTGTCCATGTGTTCTGTAATATCTAAAACAAAATCAGGTTTAATAAAATAATCCTGAATGTAATTATAGACCAATTCAGAACGCCATTTATCTTGTTTGATTCCGGTATTAAATGTTTCTATTTTTTGTAAACCTGCTAAAAAATTAGCATCGTTTACTAGCTTAGCTGTGTTTGTATGATCTGGATGCCTATCATGAATAGCATTGCTTAGAATTATTTTTGGTTGATATTTTCTAATAGACTCAATAATTCTAATTCTACTGAATTCATTATTTTCTATAGCTCCATCTTTAAAGCCAAGTTGTTCTCTAAAAGATACTTCTAACATATTCGCAGCATCTTCAGATTCTTTTTTTCGATTTTCGGGTGTTCCATAGGTTCCCATTTCACCGGCAGTTAAATCAACTATGGCTACAGTTTTACCTAACGCAATGTGTTTTATAAGTGTGCCAGAAATTGCACATTCAACATCATCTGGATGTGCTCCAAAAGCCAGGATATCTACTTTGTATTTATTCATGTTATTTAGATGTTAACTCTTTAATTTGTTGTTCTAGTTTTGCAATGTATTTTTGTTGCGGAATTAGGGCCGTTTCAAGTTCATCGACAGTATATCTTGGCGTAATATGTTGTGGACAATTCCAATCATACGCTTCAATGTTTAAAACTAACATTCGCTCAGGTCTAAACTTATAGTCATCTAAGTCTAATAAGTCATACAATTCTGGCTGCTCTTCTAGTTTAATCACTTCCGCTTTGGCATAGATTTTTAGCCTAGTTTTTTGAGGGTAATCAATCATGATTAAAGAAACTTTTGCATTTGTCGCCATGTTACCAACAGAGACATATTGTTTGTTTCCTGTAAAATCGATAAAACCAAGACGTTTAGAATCTAGAACCTTTAAAAAACCTTTAGGTCCACCTCTATGTTGTATGTATGGAAAACCATTTGTTCCAAGTGAAGCTAAGTAAAAACTATTTTGATTTTCAATAAATGAAAATTCTCCATCTGTTAAACCATTCACTTCGTTAAACTTTTCCATACGTGAGTAACTATTTCTACTCCCATATTGCTCTTGTAATTCTTTAGCTGCATCAGAGAATGCTATTTCTGCAAAATTTCTTGCCATGATATTTATGTTTTACAACTTCTAATAGAAATAAAGAGAAAGTATATTGCAATTAAGCGAACCTACTTTCTCTTTAAATTAAACATTATTGTTTTTTCCAAAACCTATCTTGGAAAGCTGTATCTACCGGAGTGTTATACACATGATTAAAGTAATTACTCATGGTTTTTACACCAATACCAGCAATAACTCCTAAAATATCTTTTTCATTATAACCAGCATTTATAAAATTTTGAACATCAAGTTCTGAAGGTAATCCTCTTTTTGCCGTCATTTGAATTGAAAAGATACTTAGTGCTTTTAATTTTTTATCAGGAATTTCAGAATTACTTCTAATTGCATTTGTTACTTCTACCGGTACCTTACTCCATTTATCGGCAACAAAACTATGTGCAGCCATACAATAATCACACTCATTTTGATAAGCAATAGAAAGAAAAATAACTTCTTGTTCTTGCGAAGAAAACCCAGAATTGGCTCTGAATGATTTATATGCAGAAACATACCCTTCTAATAATGCTGGGTTATTAGCCATGCCTGCATACATATTAGGAATCATTCCCATTTCAATCTGTGCAGTTTCTAGAATTTTACTAGATATTGAATCTGAGTTGTTAGTTGATTTTAGCTCTAGGCTTATTGTTTTAATCGTATTCATGGTTTATATTTTTATTAGTTAAAATAGGAATAGTATGACTCCTTATTTCGGAAAAAATTAGTTACTTACTACTGCTTTAATATCGTATTGAATGAGGAAAATTAGAGGAACAGCATACGCTAAATGTCTAACCAAAGTAATTACGGGCATCATTGGAGACAAGTCTAAACCAGCAACTCCTGCACCTAACAATGGTAACATAAATAACCAAACTAGAGCTACTGTTTCTCCTGCAACAAAGATTAATGGTCTTACCCATTTTGGTCCCCATAAAGAAGGAGCAATTCCTGCATATAAAATTGATAATAAGATTCCGTTACTATAATGTCCAATAACACCATATCCTAAGCCTAATCCGGTTTTAGTTCCTAATATACCGGGGATATCCCACCAGTTCCCAGTGATTAATAATCCTACTAAGTCAAATAATACGGTTCCTAAAAAACCAGCGATGATTGCGTTTTTCCAATTGATTGTTTTCATGTTTTCTTGTTATTTATTGTTTGGTTGTTAATTTTGATTGGGCTGATAAGCGTATCAACCCAATTGTTTTTATTAATTTATTTAATGTTGTTCTTTTTTAAGAATTTTAAAATATAGTTTGCTATTTCATCTCCTTTTTCTTCAAGAGCAAAGTGTCCAGTATCTAATAAATGAGTTTCTACATTCTTTAGGTCTCTTTTATATGGATGCGCTCCTTCCGCTGGAAAAATATAATCGTTTTTTCCCCAAACAATTAGTGTTGCTGGCTGATAATCTCTAAAATACTGTTGCCATTTTGGGTATAAAGGAACATTTGTTCTATAGTCATAAAACATTGCTAATTGTATTTTATCATTCTCAGGTCTTTTTAAGTGTTGTAAATCTAAATTCCAGTTATCAGGACTAATTTTAGAAATATCTTGTACACCATGTGTATATTGCCATTTTAATCCATCAGGTGAGTGAAATCCTTCTAATGCTTTACCGTTTGCAACGGTGTAGTCATTCCAGTACTTTTTAATAGGAATCCAGAAATCACGCAGTCCTTCATCATATGCATTTCCATTTTGGATGATTAATGATTCAATTCTATTTGGGTATTTTGATGCAATTCTAAATCCAATTGGAGCTCCATAATCCATTAAGTACAAGCTGTATTTTTTTACTTTTAATTGTTCTAAAAACCCTTCTACTAAAGAAGCCATATTGTCAAAAGTATACGCAAAATCTTTCATTGCTGGTTGTTCACTTCTTCCATATCCAGGGTAATCTGGAGCTAATACATGGTAATGAACAGACAAGTCTGTTAATAAATTTCGAAACATATGTGAAGAGGTTGGGTACCCATGTAATAAAACGATAGTTGGTTTGTTTACGTCTCCTGCTTCTCTGTAAAAAAGATCAATTCCGTTCACCTTAATGGTTTTATGAAAGGTTGGTGCTGTTTTAATTTTAGAGATTTGTACTTCTTTGTTTTCTTTTGGAGAGTTAAATGCGAAAATTCCTAAAGATAGAAATGCTACTAATAGAACTCCTAATACTGGTTTGATTGTTTTTGTTTTCATTTTTTGTTGTTTAAGTATTTATTTTGTTTAAAATTTACGTTCGTTTTCTTGTATTTCAATATCATTGGCGCTCATGTCCCTTACTTGCATTTTTCCTTCGGTGTCAAATTCCCAGTGCTCATTTCCATGAGTTCTCATCCATTGCTTTGTTTCTGCATTTTGCCATTCGTATTCAAATCTTACTGAGATTCTGTTGTCTGTATAAGACCATAAATATTTTTTTAATTTATAATGGAGTTCATTATCCCATTTATTAGCTAAAAATTTTTTAATTTCTTCTCTTCCAACAAAGAATAGATCTCTGTTTCTCCAGTTGGAATCTACAGTATATGCCATAGATACTTTCTCCGGATTCTTACTATTCCAAGCATCTTCTGCTGCTTGTACTTTTGCTGTTGCGGTTTCCTTATTAAAAGGAGGGACTAAGTTTTTCATATTGTATACAGACAGGTCTGTTTGTTTTTAATTGGTTTTTAATTTTTCTTTATCTAATTCTATGATAATAATTTTTTACAGGTATTTTTTGCGGATAGAATAGGCCAGCTACTATGTTGTATTTGAGAAAGGATAATTGCCCCATCCATTAATACTAAAATTTCATCTCCTAATTGGTTCGCTTCCTTTTCGCTAAATCTAGTGTCTCCTTGTAAAACATTGTGAATCCATGTTCTCAATTCATTTTTATGTAATACGACTTGGTCTTTTATTTTTTGTTGATCTTTAGGTAAGTCGATAAATATATTTTGAAATCCACATCCTCTATATTCAACATCCGTTAACCATTTATTTAGAAAATCAAAACAGCCAATAACTTTATCACTCACCGTTTTTTCATTTTCGATAAAAGCAAATAAATTACCAATCCAATTTGTATGACGCTTCTGCAAATAGGCAACTGCGATATCCTCTTTAGATCTAAAATGTTGGTACATGCTTGCTTTTGCAACACCAGCTTCAGCTATTATTTGGTTGATTCCAGTTTGGTTATAGCCTGCATAATAGAACAACTCAGATGCTGTATCAATGATTCTATCTTTTACCCCTTGTTTTTTCATACGACAAATGTACAATACATATTTATATAAACAGACAAGTCTGTATGTATTTAACGTTTCTTTAACATTTCAGTTAGAGATGCAACCTATTAATGTTATTAAGAAAATTGAATACTAAAGAGTAAAAAAGAGAATAGGTTTTAATAAATATTTTCAATAGAATGTTATTGAATGCCCATTCATTGTGTTTTTTATTTTCTAATTAAAAGAACTTGTGTAAGTTTACAGTCAATATTCGACTGTATTTTGTAATAATAAACAACAATCAAAAAATGAAAAAACTAGCCTTGCTAATAGTGATTACTGTAATTTCTTTTGGATGTAAAAATGAAGCAAAAAAGGAAGTTGTAAAAGAAGAAATTGCAACTAAAGAATACCCAAAAGCTTTGAGTGCTATTTTTGAAAAACATGGAGGTATTGATAATTGGGACAAGATGAAAACGTTATCATACGGTTTAAAAGCAGAAGAGCACACCACCGATTTACATTCAAGAAAAACAGTAATAAATTCTAGTGATTATTCATTAGGTTTTGATGGTAAAGATGTTTGGGTTTCTGATACAACTACTTATAAGAAAGATCCTAAATTTTATTACAATTTATATTTTTATTTTTATGCAATGCCTTATGTGTTGGCAGATGACGGAATAACTTATTCAGAAACAAAATCATTAGAATTTGAAGGAAAGAAATACCCGGGGTTTAAAATATCATACAAATCAAATATAGGTGCATCACCAGACGACAATTACTTTATTTATTACGATCCAACTACAAAAGAGATGAGTTGGTTGGGGTATACGGTTACTTATTTTAGTAAAAAAGCATCGGATAAACTTAGTGTTATTAGATATAATGATTGGGAAAACGTTAACGGTTTTTTATTACCAAAATCTATAACTTGGTACAAAAAAGACGAGCAAGGTAACCCGACTGAACCAGCAGGAAAACCAACCGAATTTTTGCTACCTTTATTAAGTCAAGCATCATTAGCCGACAGTTTTTTTGAAAAACCAAAACAATAAATGAATCAACAAAAATATACTTGGAAAAAAGAGTACAGCTTTGTATTACTTGCAAATGCAGTGTATATACTATTATTTTATATTATTACAAACTTATATACTAATTAGAATATGCAAGTAATCGATTGGATTGTACTTTCGTTAACATTATTATCTATTGTTTTTTACGGAGTTTGGAAAACTAGAGGGAGTAAAAATGCAGAAGAGTTTATTAAAGGAGGAAATGATAGTAAATGGTGGACAATTGGCTTGTCGGTAATGGCAACCCAAGCGAGCGCCATTACTTTTTTATCTACACCAGGGCAAGCATTTCATAGCGGAATGGGATTTGTACAATTTTATTTCGGATTGCCAATCGCAATGGTTATTATCTGTTTGGTGTTTATTCCTATTTACCATAAATTAAAAGTATATACAGCTTATGAATATTTAGAGGGACGTTTCGATAAGAAAACAAGGACGTTAACCGCTATTTTATTTTTAATTCAAAGAGGATTAGCAGCAGGAATCACCATTTTTGCACCGGCAATTATTTTATCAGCAGTATTAGGGTGGGATTTAGTGATGCTAAATATAATCATCGGTTTTTTAGTAATCATATATACTGTTTCTGGAGGTACAAAGGCAGTAAGTGTTACTCAAAAACAGCAGATGGCGGTGATTTTCGCTGGAATGTTTATCACTTTTTACTTAATACTACAATATCTCCCAGACGGAATTACTTTTATAAAAGCGTTAGAAATAGCAGGAGCTTCGGATAAAATGCAGGTTTTAGATTTTTCTTGGGATTTAAATAATCGTTATACCGTTTGGACAGGGATTTTAGGAGGAACCTTCTTGATGCTTTCTTACTTCGGAACTGATCAAAGCCAAGTACAACGTTATTTATCAGGAAAATCTGTTCGTGAAAGTCAGTTAGGATTAATTTTTAACGGACTCTTAAAAGTACCAATGCAGTTTTTTATCTTATTGGTTGGTGTTATGGTATTTGTATTTTATCAATTTAATGCATCACCTTTAAATTTTAATCCGAAAGCAAATGAAGCTGTAATAAATACAGAATACGCTTCTGAATACAAGATTTTAGAAGGAAAACATATTCAGATTGAAAATAAAAAGAAGGCATTACTTTTTGAAGGTTTAACAGAAGCGAATAAAAAACAACTTCAAGAGTTAAATGAGCAAGACAAATCATTAAAAAAACAAGCGAAAGAGGTAATTACAAAAGCGAATACTCAAGTAGAAACAAATGATAAAGATTATGTATTCATCCATTTTATATTACACAATCTACCAAAGGGACTAATCGGGTTACTGTTAGCTGTAATTTTATCGGCAGCAATGTCATCAACAGCTTCAGAATTAAATGCTTTGGCTTCAACGACTGTAATTGATTTATATAAGCGTAATGTAGCTAAAGAATATGATGATGCACACTATGTTAAAATGACGAAATGGTTTACTTTAGGATGGGGTATTATGGCTATTTCAGTTGCCTGTGTTGCTAATTTATTCGATAATCTAATTCAGTTAGTAAACATTATAGGTTCTATTTTTTACGGAAATGTACTAGGAGTATTTTTACTAGCTTTCTTTATAAAGTTTGTAAAAGGAAATGCGGTTTTTATAGCAGCAATTATTACACAAATACTAATTATAGCAGTTTGGTACCTTGATTGGTTGCCTTATTTATGGTTGAATGCTTTAGGTTGTGGGTTGGTAATGGGAATTGCAATGATTATACAATCATTTAATTTAAAACACACAAGTAATGATAATTACTAGAAAAGCTACTTTAAAAGATTTACCTATTCTTTTAGATTTTGAGCAAGGGATTGTCAATTTCGAAAGACCTTACGATTGTACTTTAAAGGATGAGAAAATATCATATTACGACATCGAAAAAATGATTTTATCTGATGATGTAGAAGTAATTGTTGCAGTAGATAAAGAAAAAATTGTCGGTTCAGGCTACGCAATAATTGAAGAAGCTAAACCGTATCTTAAATATGCTAAGTTTGTTTATTTAGGGTTTATGTTTGTTGAAACTTCTCACAGAGGGAAAGGTGTTAATAAATTGGTTATTGAAGCTTTACATACTTGGGCAATTTCTAAAAATATATTCGAAGTTAGATTAGATGTGTATACTGATAATCCAGGAGCTATTAGAGCTTACGAAAAAGCAGGATTTAAAAGCCTTCTAATAAACATGAGAAGAAGTTTAAAGTAATGAGTTTCTAATCTTTTTCATTCAAATATTTAGCAATATACACACCCAT
>CBDTZS010000127.1:0-9594 GCA_965364955.1 uncultured Tenacibaculum sp.
ATAATTATGCTGTCGCAGTAATTTTTTTAAACACAATTATCCATCGCTTGCCAACACCAAAAAAAAAGCTAACTTTTAACTATTATTAAAATTCTCGTTTTCGAGGAAATGTTCGGTATAATTTTTTTTACGAGATTCTCGTAAGCTTGCCACAAGAGTATAAAATTTTAAAAAAATAAATTTCTATACACTTGTTCTATTTGGAACTATTATTGAACATTATTTTGCTTAGCACTTCTAATATTATGTTAAATAGATATTAAAATATAAACTTTTAAATCTTTCCTTATTTTCTTTTTTTCCTTGATGAAAAAAGAAACAAAAAAATCAAGACTTACATATAATTTTGGAAAAAATTACGGTTTATTTCTCTATATTTTAGGATAAGTTCTAACTTATTAATACTGTTTTTAGAAGTGATTTAAATTGTAAAACTTAACAATATGTATTCGAGAACCCTAAAATATGTACGCTCCACTCACCTATTGTTTTAACCAAAATTTTATGAAATCGTTTTAAAATAAAAACATTAAATTAACAGAAAAAATATGGAAATAGATAAATCAAAATATTCTACTAGTAAAGAAACTATGAAAATACTCAAAGTTAAATCATGTGAGTTAATGCACTTAAGAGAGGAAAAAAAACTTAAGTACATCAAAAAAGGAAATGCGTATTTTTATGATGTAAAAGAATCTAATTTAAAATAAAACGTTAATAATATGTCTGTTTACTTCCATGCAAATTTTAATCTAAATCGAGAAAGATTATCAGGAATTTTAAAAAGCTTAATTGAAGAACCTCAGTTAAATGATGAGGAAATTGCTAAACAATTTGGTTATAAAGCTCCTTTTACAAAACGTTATAAATCTTGGTTAAAAAAGTGCGGAATACTAGAAGATTCAAGAAAAATTGAATTGACCAAGCAAGGGAAAATTATATATGATAAAGACCCTCAGTTAGATAAAAAGGATACTTTGAAGCATATGTATTCTTCTTTAACAATTACAGAAGAAAACGCTGAAGTTTGGAATTTTTTCCATCACACATTCCTTCCTCAAAATAAGAGTTTCACAAAATCTGAATTGTCAGAAGCTATTTTTATGAAATTAATGCCTCATAATCCTATTCATTTTGCTAAGGATGCTCCAATGATTAAAGTTATTACTAAAGTGTTATTGGATAGTTATATTTCTGATAAGGCATTTGGTTCTTTACTAATCGTTCAGTTAGAAAATGGTATTTATGTAAAGAAATAAATTATAAATTATTTTTTTTTACAGAAAACATGTATCCAAGGATTGGTATCATATTTATCTCTTTTCGCTCTCTCTTTAGATTCAATTAATTCAAAACCAGCGTTAATTAAATATCTTTTTATTTCGTCCTCTCTATAGTAGACATAATACTTATTTACTCCACCATACCTATCATCCTTAATTATTCTTGATCCTCTTCCTTTTTTAAGAGAAAGATAAAAAACACCGTCTTTTTTTAAGAGTTTATATATTTTAGATAAAACTGTTTTTATTTTTCGTTTGGGTACATGTAATAAACTTGCAGATGCCCAAATCCCATGAAATGAATTTTCTTTAAATTTGAGATCTTGTATATCCATTACTTTAAAATCAACTTGTGGTGTTTCTTTTTTAGCAATTTCTAGCATTTCTGGTGATAAGTCTATTCCTATAACTTCATAACCTTTTGAAGAGAAAAAATCTGAATGATGACCAGGTCCACAACCCAAATCTAAAATACTATCACATGGATTTAGAAAACTTAAAAATTGATCTAATTCCGGAAGAACTTCAAATTTTGTTACTATTTTATAGTACTCTTCTGCCGTTTTATTATAGCCATCAATTGTTATTTTGGTTTTTTTAGCCATAATTAACTAGTCGAAACAATTATTTTCGCTTGGCATAAACTAATTTTAGTTCTCAAAGATTCTATTTTTTCATTAATTCTGATATTAACTTCATTTGGGAATACAAATCCTTCATAAAGTTCAACGTTAGCTTCGTCTAACTCATCCTTGTAAGCAAGTCTTAATACGACAATATGTGAAACTAATAAACTTAAAATTGTCATATTATTTTCATAAGGTATGTGAGAGTAATCAGCTCTAGGTATATAATTATTTACAAATTCATCATCATTTCCTATCAGGTAACTCTTTTTGTATATTAAATTTTCTATCTTTTTTCCAATTTCAATAATACTTTCAATTAGTGCTTTATCACTATTATTAAACCTCACTTTAGCGTCACCGTATAATTGGTCTTTATCTAATAGGTATGTCAAAGTTCTAAAATTTTCAGGCTTATCTTTAATGAAGATTTTAAATAGAGTCTTACTGTTTTCAAGACAATGTCTTAAAGGTATATAAAAATCATTTAATTTTTTTTCATAATTAAGTTTCTCATCTATTACTCTTTTTCTTCTCTCTTCTTTTTTATTATCCTTTCTAATTTGGAAGTTTTGCCAAATTGTAATTCCCGATACTACTAACGTACCAAAAAAAGCGACCCATGCCGATATTATTTTTGCATCCATAATTTTTATCTAAGCTTTAAACCAAATTTATTTAATTCATCAAAACAACTCTTCTCATACAATAATCGATATAAAGCTTCTGTCTCAAATATTGCTCCGTTTATTCCCTTATGTGGTTTAGGCTCTTCAGGTATTCCCACATACTTCATTATTGCATCTCCTTTTAATTCTGAAATTCCTTTCTTTATAATTGGCTTTAAATTAGATTTAATCATGTGTGCATATGCAACAGAATGGATATCGACTACTCTTCTGCCAAAATTCCATTCAACTTTTTCTCTTTTCTTAGAAGCGTTTAAAAAACTTAAATCGAAATTAACATTTTGACCTGCTAGAGTTCTACTTTCAATGTGGCTTATCCAATTAATGAATTTCAACAGCAACTCTTTTTCGGTTTGAAAATTATTATCGCGTAGTTGATCTAAATTATAGCCATTGACTTCTAATGCCCTTTCATTAATTTCAGAATCTTTTCTTATTCTACATCTTTGATTAAACTGGTTTGTAGGGTTGTAGAAATCTACAGCACCAATTTCAATAATACTGCATTTTTCAGGGTTTAATCCCGTAGTTTCTATATCTAATATTACCATCCATTATTTATTAAATAATCCACAAATAATAATTAACTTTCAATATTTCTTATTATATCCTCATAAAGAACATTAATAGTTTTACTTGTGTAAGGATATCGCTTTTCTTCACCTGAATCAATAAAATCTAATTCTTTAGCTTTTATCAAATAAGTCTTATAAATTTCTTTATCATCTCTGTCTTCCGGATTTATTTTTTTAAACAAGTAAAATAGAACCTTCAATAGAGCTTGATAGCCTACATTTGTCTGTAATACATTGTTGATTTTCCCAGAGTCCGGCAAATTCCAAAGGGATTCTTCTTCTTCATCCTTAAATGTTTCTTTAACTGCGTTAAAAAAGGAATAAAGTGATCTAATTATGCTTTTATCATCATTATTTGCGTAATAGTTTCTAAAAGGATAATTCTTCGGGTTTTCTTTCAGCTTTTCTCTATCTAAAAATCTATCTGTTTCTTCTTGTCTAGTATTATAAGAAATATTCTTTAAAATTGACTTTACCATATTAGCTTGAGAAAGAGGAATAAGAACTCCTCTTTTATAAGTTCCTCCTACAAGTTTTATCCTATTATAAAATGGTGATTTTTCAATTCCATTTAAAGCTAACACTACTTCTAAAGCTGTTTTTTGAGGTGAATCGTTTTTTGTCAAACCAAACAAGCTATAAACTAAATTTTCAGGAACTTTTGTTTGAGTTTTATTTATGGTAGCGAAAATCATTGCTTGATATTCAAGAGATATACCAACAAAAAAGGTTACTAATAATTCAAAGCTCAGTAATCTATCTAATAAACCTGTTTGCTTTTTATGTTCTTTTTCAAGTTTATCATTTTTACTATTAGCTAAGACTTTTGCTAGTGAATTAATTTTTTCCTTAACTCTAATTATAGCTCTTTCTACTCCTCTAATTCTATGCTGTCCATCAATTATTGTTAAGTAGACATCTCCATCTTCCTTTTTTATTTCATTATTAACTGCATCATTTAATGTTATTATTACATTTTTACCATCTCTGTCAATATTGTCAATAACCTCTTCAGGTATCGCAACTACAATGTTAGTAGGAAACATGGCTTTAGGATCAGTCATTAAAAAATCTGCAATTCTTTCAACCTTAGAATTGTTTACTTTCCTTTGAATTTCAGGATTCCATATTGGTTGAATCTGTTTAGAAGAGGCATAAACTTGTTCGCTTTCATCAACATCCTCATAGCCTACAATTAAATGCTCAGTGAACTTTGTAAATTCACGAACTTGTCTTATTTCAAAAGTACCAAATAAAAATTCTTGATTATTCTGTACAATTTCGATTGCTTCAATTTTATTATTCCAAGTCATCTACTGAATCTGTTAAATTTTGTATACCATCATTAATATCGTCCTTATACGATGTACCTACTATCTCATCTTTTAAAAGATATATTCGTTTCCCAATGGTGATTGATAATAATAAGGATAGAACGCATACCAAAGTGACTGTAAAAAGCCTTTCATTAGTGTCTATAGCAGACATTATTTGCATTATATATACAACAGTACCCAAAAGAAAAAGGAAACTCATATAAATAATCAGCCTCTTTCTAATTTCAGTAATCTGATCCTCTATTTTTTTATCTTTTATTTTTATTGAATTAATTAGAAAAGCACACATTCCAAAAAGAATATTTATTCCTAACAAAGAAAATGATCCATTAAGAACTAAATTCTGAAAAGTTTGTCTATCCTCAGGTAAAAAATAATAAAATATAGAAGGAATAAAAATTATTACAACAGGGATTATAACATTAAATATATACCATAAAAAAATTTCTTCAGCATATGACTCTTTTAATTCTTTAAAAAAGAGATTTTGTTCTTTCGTAAAAAGTATATTCATGTTTTTAATTAATTTTTTATATAATTTCATTCAAACCAGAGTTAATTTTTTTTACGATGAAATCAAAATTTTCAGTTTGAGGATTTTTGTTTAATTCAGAATTAATCAACTCTAATCCATCATCAATATGCATTTTAATGAGTTTAGGGATATCTTTATCTGTTTTATACAACCCATAATTAATACATAATAGGCCTAAGTATACATCAAAGTTATCTCCAAATAATACAGATTTAGAATACTCTTTTCCACCAAAATCTTCTATTTCGGTTAAGTCTAATTTTCTGTCTTTAGATAAAGAGTATGTATAAGCTATACGAGCAATTGAGTTTTCCTTACCTAAGTTTAATTTCCTTGTAAGTTGAGCTACTATTTCCCTATTTGCTTTACTAGTTTTAATTTGAGTAAACATCTTCTTTTGTCTTTTTAAACACTTCCATTAAATCTTTTTGTTTAATAGTAGAACAATCATTATCACTTTCGATCATAAATGTTTTACTTAAATTAGATTTAAGCATTAAATACTCTTCTTTAGTTAATTCTTTTTCTAACAATGGCAGTAGTACTACTTGATTAGAAATATCTGGATAAAATTCTTGTATTATATTTTGCGAATGTTTTTTGTCGAATTTCTGTAAAGGACTATCTATAAAAACCGGAAATTGAATTCCAGATTCATCCACTAAAGCTTTTAATAATGCTGTAGCATACAATTGTTGTTCACCTTTAGATAACGAGTCCTTGTTTATTACATTGTTTTTACTGTCGAGTAAGTCAATATCCATAATGTCTCCATCAATATTAACCTTTACATTAGTCACAAAATCGTTTTTATGCATTAATTTATTCAAACCTAATTTGAGGGCCTTTTGCAACGCGAACTTCTTTTCTTCTTTAATTCTAGCTATTAGAGTATTTATTTTCAAAAGTAAGTTTTCAGTAACCTCATATTTCTTTAAATCGGTTTCAATAAGCTTAAAATTCTTTTCATATTCTGAAGATTCTTTTCTTGTGATCTTTAACTTATTTTTTAATTCACCAATCTCTTCTAACAATGAGTTTTTTTCTTCTCCGAGAATAGATATTCTTTCGTTAATCAAAATCTTTTCTTCTCTATATTTTTTTACAATTTCATTACCCTTTCTAGCTTCTGCTTGTTTTATTTTTTGGCTAGTTTTTGATAAAACGACTCTATTATTTTTTTCTTCTTGAACAATAGCATTTAATTGATTTACATAATTACCTTTAATATTCGCATAAATAGCCTCAAAAGCTAAATACTGGTCTTTATTGAAGTCTAGCAGAACATCAACGGATTTGATTGTCTTGCTTTCATTTGTATCATTATCCTTTATAGTGTTTTTTAGTATTTTTTCTATACTAGAAATATCTGATGTTGATAGTTGATTATCTTTTAGTTTTTTAAGTACCTTTTTAGAAAAGGATTCAATCTCTTTTTTAATAATTTTTGAATCAATTATAGTATCAGCCTGAGTTTGTTCATTTAATAATTGGTTTCTTAAATCTGCTAATTTTTTACCTGCAATAATTAATGGTGCAAACTCCATTAAATTATTAAGTCTAGATTTTATTTCAGATGATTTTTTAGTTAATTCATCTCGTTTACTTTTGAGAATTTTTAACTCGTCTACAGTAATAGAATTACCCTCGCGTATTAGCTTCTCCTGCAGTTCGTCACTTATTTTGCGTTTTGCTAATATTTCTCGGTCACATTCAGATTGTTTTTCAAGATTCAATTCAATTAAACCGTCAAATTCTTTTTCTCGTTTTAACAAAACATCTAGCTTAGACTTATCCATACCAGATACTCCTGCTCTTCTTAGTTTAGTTAAAAGTGTTTCGAGGTTCTTTTTTAAGTCTTCATATTTTTTAATCCCTAAAACTTCTGAATAAGCTTTACTTAAGCTTCTTAGTTCATCTTTAGATTTTGCTTCTGCAAGTGATACTATTTTTTCTGCATCGAAGAAGAAAAATTTAGCAATTTCACGAGGTAATATGAAGTCATTTATAAAGACTTCATAACCTACCTCTTTAGTTAATTCATTTTCTGTTCCGTCAATAAAAATAGTTAAGTCTTCTTTATTGTTAGCTAGGTTAAATGAACGTTTTATGCGTACTTCTTTGCATGGTATAGAGGGAATTAACAAATCGGTAAGTGTAACTTCTATTGAAAAACTGGCATCTTTAATTAATCCAGAATCAAATTCTCTTTGAAGGTCTCTATTTATTAATGAATGTAAAAAATTATCATAACCTCCATAACTCTTTATATCTCTTCGATATTTATCTTCTACTTGTGCCATTAGTTTTCCGTAGAAAACCCATATTAATGATGTTAGAAAAGTAGTTTTTCCATAACCATTTTTTCCCGCAATTATATTAATATTCTTATCTGTAAAAGGCGAAAAGGAAACAATATTCTCACCTTTATAAATTCTAAAGTTGGTTAGGTTTATTTGAGATATCTTCATTAGCTTTTCGGGTTTACAAAAGATTCAATACGTTTCTCTACATCGTTGTGTAAACCATACTTTGACAACATTAAAGATTTAGTTTCTTGTAATGTGATTAAGTTATCTATTAAATGATAATAATTAGTTTCATCACCACATACCTCTTTTAGTATTCTACGTTCAGTAGCATCTAAAGATTTAAGATTATTAGTACTTAAATCTTTACCATAAACTTGTCTATAAATATCTCCAACTCTTTTATCAAAAAAACCATCTCTATTCCATGTAACTTGAATTGCAATCAATTCTTGATTGTTTATTAAATTAATATGTGGACGCTGTTCTTGTACTTCTTTTTGAAGTTCTAGTAGTTCTCTTAATAATTTGGCTTTATATGCAACATTATAAGTTCCCTTTGGATTACCTTCATCATCTACAGCTAGCATTCCATTTCTTCTTTTGTCAGAACGATTCTCAGGAAGATTTCTGTTCTCTACAAGCTTCGCTCTAAAATCTAGTAGAGGTTTTAGCCATTCCTGTCCATTATTTACCAATGAAGACATTGATTTATCCTTTTTTACAACAGTACATGTCCAACATCCAAATCTACTTTTCCCACATGAACTGTGTTCTTTATCTGTTACAATTGTTGGGCATTCATAATCGTCTGCACTAGCATCAGCATAAATCTTAAAAAGAATAGAATTATCAAATTGCCAAGGAGATTTAAAAGCATTTATTATATACCACACTTCTTCTAGTTTTAACTCCTTAATTGGTGCGTAAACCCAAGTATTGATATCAGTAGTATGTTTTGCTAGCCTTTTCCCTTCTGTTTCGTGTTTTTTTATAGATTGTTCTCTTCTTTTACTTTCTTCGTATCGAGTTCCTAAAAGAACAATAGCTTCACCCTTTTCGTCAATTTGTTCATGTAAAAAATTAGAAGTTGGTCTAATTTTTAATCTATCAGTACACCATCTAAATGTATTATTTGGCACAGGATATCCTTTTCCTATTACATTAATCCAAAAAGTTTCTTCAAGTTTAGGAGTAGTTTTTTTTACAAATATTGGTAAATCCTGGTCTCTAGCTGCTATTTCAATTTTACCTAATACTTCATCGACATATTCAGCAATAATTGGATTTTCAACCATAGTATCATTGCAAACAACATAAACAGGTCGTCTTAACTGAAAAGGATTTGGCATAGTCCTAATTTTCTCAAGGGCTTTCCAAACTAAAGTCAATAAAACCGTTGAATCTTTTCCTCCACTAAAACCTATAATCCAAGGTCTTTCTGATTTGTCGGCATAACAATATTGATCAACTATTTCATCAATAATTTTTTCTATTCTTTTACTCATTAGTTAGCATTAGAAATTAAAGGGCAATATTTTGTCTAAGGTATTCAAAATAAATTTTGAAGACAAGATATTACACTTTGTATCTTCTTAAAATATCAACACGAAATTAACAAAAAAACCTAAAATATCAGTCATTTAATATACATTCTTACTTCGCTCTAAATATATAGAAGTGAAGAAGTAATTGATTACGGAAAACCATAAAGAAAGTAAGGTATATAAATTCCATTCCACACACATTCCACTTCACTCCTATCGTCGCTTCAGGCAAAGAGTATTCCATTACATTTTTTAAAGAAATATTTTAGAAAGAAAAAAAAAGAAAAACAAGTAATTAAACTTCGCTTTTCCCAAAGCAAAGTAACATAAGATAACGCAGAACATTATAATACAGAAAATATTATAATCAGACATTATATAAAATTGTTTTATAAACTGTATTTTATGCTAATTTATTGTGAATTCTAAAAAGAAAACTAAATTTTATTGACATTCATGTATTTAAAGAAAATGTTCGTTATATTTTTTTAGAAGTTTTTCATTGAGTTTCCGCAAGAGTATAAAATTTATAAAAAAATAAATTTCTACACACTTGCTCTAATTGTGCTATAATTCAACTTTTTTTGAGTTGAGCTGTTTAACAAAATTTAGAACTTAGAATGACAATAAGAAGGCTCATGAGAAGTTTTTAAAGGATGTTTCATACTACATTAGTAGTTTATGTTGAAACAA
>CBDTZS010000128.1:0-9593 GCA_965364955.1 uncultured Tenacibaculum sp.
GAAAGCATTTGAACTGCTTGTTTGGACCCGGGTTCGATTCCCGGCGTCTCCACAATAAAACCCTGTAAGCATTATGTTTACAGGGTTTTTATTTTAAGGTGATAATTTAGGTGTCAATTCACAATAATAGTATAGAGTTTAATTCCCTCCATTTTATCCCTAAAAAAATATTGACACTTGGCTGTTAGAAAATAAAACTTATACATAAGAAGACCTTGATAAAAGGACTGCTGAGTATTTGATTATAAAATGAAAGTAATATTCAAAATTGCTATTATAGTTAATTTAAAATTTTAGGTATTTGAATTGAATATTTATAGAGTTTATGATATCTTTTATTCTCTTCTAACAATAACTCTTCTTTAATAATACTTTCATTCTCTGATGCATTACTCGTATAAATAATTAAAGTATTGGTTAATGAGCTGTCATCTTGAATATCTAATTCTTTACGAATCGATTTTAATCTACCATAGCCACTTACTTGTGCTGCATCATCGTGAGAAATACCTCCGTTTTCATATTTAGGCTTGTATTTCGCATCAATAATGACCTTAAATTCATTGTCTTTAGAATTTAATAAAATATCTGGTTCTAATGAATTGAATTTTTTATGATAGATAACTTCATTTCTTAAAGGGAAAACTTCTTTCAATTTCTTAAACAGGTACAACTCAAATAATTTGGGCATATCTATCCAAAAAGGAGGTGTTTTATACTTTGTTTCATTTACTTGAGAAATGTTATAAGAGAAACGTTTTAATATAATTTTTGCAATTTTTACGGCAGATTTATACTCTTTAAAAAAAGGATTGTGTTTTAAATTAGTAACCTCTCTTAAATCAATTTTAGATGATACATTTGAAAAAGCTGGTTTTATATAGTTGAAAAGCTGTTTTGTGCTTTTTGAAGAGAATGATTTATGATTGGATAATACAGCTTGCGCAAATTCTAAAGTTCTTTTAAACAACCTATTTTCAATTGAATTATAACCAAATTCTTGATATTTACAATAGTTATAGTGTAGCTTACTTTTAGTATGGTTCTTTTTAACGGAAGCATTTACCAAAACTTTTCCTTTTACTCTTGTATTCAAATTCTGACTAACATCATAATAAGATTTTTTAAGACCTTTTTTTACAATTTGTTTTAAAATAGTTAAAAACTCAATTATTAGTAACGGACTTAAAATATCTTGCTGTTGTTCTATTTCAATTAGCGGCGCATTAAAGTCTATTGTATATAAATTATCTAAATGATCTATGTTTTCTGTTTCCTTTAAGGCTTCAAATAGCATTTTTAAATAATCTACCTCATGTGTGTCATTATTTAATTTTGGTTTTATATAAATTGGTAGTTTACCTTTTACAATCCAATTAACACCTATTATGTAGCTTGAGTCTAGTTTGTAAGAATCATTTTCTCCATTATATTTTATATCAAAACACAGTTGATTGTTGTTTTTTGCACGTTTAAAAGACTTTGAGAAATTTTGCTTATTTAGGAATCTCTTTTGTTCCTCACTTAAATCAAGTAAAGGTATTTCTGAATTATAACCATGATGTTCGTTTACAATAATCATCCTACAGCTCTTCTATAAATGATAAAGCACTTGTTTTTAAAATACCATCCGTAACATATTCTTTTAGAATTGGCTTTATTTCGTAGTCTAAATTAAATTTGAAGTTATCTTCAGTATAAATAAAATAACTGTGTCCTAGCTGCACATCCTTAGCTTGAAATTCTTCTGACAAATGTTCAGAATTTTCTTCTTTATCATTTTTGAATAATTCTTGAACTTTTAAGAAAACTTCTTCTTTAAAAAACAATCTAGGTTCTTTTTCTTTCTTCTCAGAATTCAAATCTGTTTCCGATAATACTTTTGGCAATACATCTACAAAAGAAAAACGTCTTCTAATGGCATAATCAATTTGCCCAACACTTCTGTCTGCAGTATTCATTGTTCCAATAATAAATAAGTTAGGAGGTAAGATTATTTTTCTATCTCCATCTATTTCATACATGCTTTCCACAGCTTCTCCTCTGTATTCTAAAGCATAAATTAACTCCCCTAAAACACTTGATAAATTGGCTCTGTTTATTTCATCAATGATTAAAACATAATTTGATGATGGGCTATCTAATGCTTTTTGTGCGAAATTAGCTAATACCTTATTTTCTGTTTCATATGAAACTTTGTTTCCATTAGATTTTACGGTAATACCTCTAACAAAATCTTCATAAGTATATGAGGGATGAAATTGGATTAATTGACTTTCTCCTTGAGTAATAACATTATTATTTTCAATTCTAATTCCTCTTTTTAAGTCAAAGTTGTCAAAAAGAAAATACATAAACTCATAATTGGTAATATCAGAGCCATATTTACTCTTTAATATCAAAAATCGATTTTGTAGTTTTTTATTTTTTTCAACGTAATTTAAACCTTTAATAGAAATATCAAACAACAACAGAGCATTGTTAAGACAGTCTTCACTACTTATTGGAAAATATTTTTCACTATAATATGTACTTAATATTTTTAGAACAAACCCTTTGCCTATCTCAAATGGTTTTTCAAATTTTTCGTTAACAATTCTATGCAAAAGATCAGCAACTTTTTCCATTGCTTCATCATCATTAATGATATCTTTTATAAAACCACTTTTTTTGTATTCTTCATCATTAGCATTCCAATATATTTTTCCCTTGGTTGCGGTACCGTTATACTTTCCTGTATGAATTAAATTGTATTCTAACCAATAACAGAACCCATCTTTATCATCTAGACCAAGTGCATATTCTTCTAAACTTAAATTTTTTAAAGCTTCTTTTTTAAATTTATCTAAAAACTCATTTTCTAAACTCAATACAAACTCTCTATGCTTACTTATTTCGTCGTTTACTTGATAATTCTGTAAAAAAGAGGTTATTTTTTGTGTATGATTTTGTATGCTTGGTTTGGTTAAAGTAGCTGCTATTTCTTTAGCCATTCTAGTTTTTCCTGTTCCTGGAGGACCTTGTAATATTATTTGTTTTTTATGTTCAAGGATGCTTATGTTTTCTTTCATTTTCATTTCATGTAATAAGGTGTTGATTACTCTTAAATCGTTTAGGTTTTCATTTGGCTTTAATTGGTATATGGCTGCCGGCTGAGAGGATTCTCCATAAGCGCATCCATTTAAATTTAAATTTAAGTTTTCTAATTCTGGTTTTGTCAAAACGTTAATTAGTTTCCGATTTTGAGCATCTCCTGGAGTATTTTTTTTATGTTCCCAAGTAGCTTTGGTTTCTACAATACCACAAAGAAAAAGCCTTTTATTGCTGTTTTTTCCTTGTGCTATTAAAATCATATCTCCAATAGCTACAGACTTACTGAACATACTACCTAAGTTATGATCAGTGCCATACCCCATAAAAGCATAATGTAAAGATAATATAGCTTTTTTCCATGCTGTTTCATTTTTTCCATTGTCAACATTAGGAGATAATACCCAATAATTCATATTTTTAATTTTATTTTTAAGTTGCAATCAATTCATTCTCCCAAAGTGCCAGTATAACATTCATTTGAGAATTATGACTTTTATCTCCAAGTTCTAATTTCTGCCATAATTCTTTTGCCGAAAATGTAGTTTGGGTATTTTGCTTTAATATCTCAATAGCTTTTAAAGCGTATTCTTTATTCTTAACTGATTTGGTGTAATTTCCTTTTGGAATTCCTTTTACTAATCCTTCTTCACATAAACCTAAAAATGTGTTTTTTAGACAACCTTTTTCTTGTGAGCTTTTGGTAATGAAAACCTCTTTTGCTACTCTAGCGTATATTTCTGTAATAGAATACGAGTCATTATAATTTTGTGCTGTTTTTAAAGCTATTTGTCCGTATTTATGCATAGTTTATTTACCTTATTAATTTACAGTATGTTTTAGCTCAATATTATTTAATTTTCAATAACTCTTCAATAATATCTTTTTTAAATTTACTAAAAGGACGTTTGTGCATATTATCTTCTGATAATTCTATTCCAAAAATTAATCTATACTTCTCTCCTTTTGTCATACTCAATTCACTAGAAAATGTATCTTCTAGCAAGGCTTTCAAATAATTATCAGAGTACTTTAACCTTAGATCAATTAAATCTTGAAGTTCTTTTTCACTATGTTTACTATAAACTAATTTAGTTCCCAGACCTTCTAATGTTCGTTTTGTCTTAGCATCCATTTTGTCTTCATTCAAAAAAGTGATACCATATTGCGTGGCAGTATTTGGAATAGAAGAGAATTTAAATGTTGAAGAAATATCTTTATCTAGATATGGATGTAAATAATCATCCGTATTAAAATGAGCAACAGACTTTACTGAAGAATTACATACTGAACATGATGGAATTAAATTATAGAAAGAAAGTGCAAATAACGGTCTCGTACCTTTGTCAAACCAGTGATCAAATTGACAAGTCATTCCTTTTTCTCCTGCATTTTTCCTAGCGATAAAAATATATTGTCTATTACAAAACGTACAAGTGTGTTGATCTAACCATTCTGCCAAATCATAGTTCATTCCCTTCACATCAGTAAACCATCCACCATAACCCTTATCTTTTAACACCACAGAACAACCATCTTTAAACTCGTTTACATCATGATTTACATTAGTATACCATTCTGCTCTTAACTCTAATTCAAGTTGTAACATCTTATCTGGTTTTACTTTTATTATTTCCTCTAACTTTGGAATAATAAATGCAAAAAAACGATCATGACCTTCTATTCTTTTCAAATCTCTTGTACAAACTGAGCAGTTTAAATTATCGCATTTATAACCAATTGGGTTACTAGCTTTTCTTCTTCCAAGTTGTTTGCTTTTAACCCAACAGGTAACGACTGAATAATACTTATTTAATGCTTCTTTTTGCTCCCCTAAATAAATCATCTACATTAAATCTTTTAAATCAAGTCCTGCTTTCTCTGCTAAATCTCTAATTTGCTTAACGGTGTTTTCTTTATCTATTCTATTAGGAAAAACAGTTTGAAACATCTCGGTTAATTTATAATTCAATAAAGGTTCATCTATTATTTTTATCAAAGCTTCATGCTGGTTTATGATATCTTCTGATATTTCTGGATTCACTTTGTTTTCAATAATAAATGAATTGAGCCAATCTATTGTCTCTTGTATTTTTTCTTTAGCAAAATCACCCATCAAACCATCACCAATAAAAAAAGAATCGCTGAGTAGATCTGTTATATTAGCGCCAAAAGATTTTTGCGGCTTATCAGCTTCGCTTAATATAATATTATTACCTCCTTTTTTATCTATATAAGTTATTTGAGAATTAGGAATATCTGATAAAGTAAGAGCGTCATGTGTCGTGAAAATTATTTGAATTTGAGCTTCCAAGCTCTTAAAAAAACTTGGTAAAAATGAGGTTATAGATTTTACAAATGTTTTTTTCCATTTAGGATGGTACCCCATATCAGCTTCATCTAATAAAAGAATATAAAAGTCTTTCTTTTCTATGCTTTTAAGATCAAAATGCTGCCTTTTGAAATAATAATAAATTCGCGAATAAAAATTTAGTAGTGCAGTTTCACCTGAACTTAAATCTCTTTCAGAAGGTTCGTAATTTATTAACCCTTCTATTCTTTCACTTTTTCTAAATAAAACTTGACCACCTTCATTCATTAAACCACCATAATATTGATCAACCTTGTTTAAAAAATCAGTATGAAACTCTATTAATTTTCTGGTCTGTTCAATATTTAAGTAAATGGATTTTTCATTCCAATTAAAATTTGTTGTATCTCTATCATCTTTAGCTTCAAGATTATCAATTATATCAAACAAATAATTAATCATTTGTTTTGTTTCCTCAATAGGTAGAATTTTGATTTTATTTTTTCCTCCATAAAAATAATGTAATTCTAAAAATTTAAAAAGAGCGTCTTTTGAGTTTAATCCGTCTATTAATCTTTCAAATTTCTTTGAATCAATTTCAAGATGCCCTTCTTGTAGATATTCATTTGTTTTTTCCATTTGTTTTATTAACAAATAGACAACATCCAATAATAAATAATTTTTAAATAAATTTTTCTGCAGTTTTACTAAACTATATCCCTTGGGTCTATTTTTATTTATCTCAGTTGCTTCATTATTAATCAATTCATATAAAGGTTGTAATAAAAACTGTAAATCAAAAGGTGTATTATGGAATCTGATTGTATTTGTATCATAGTTTATATCAATTTTATGTCGAATAAATGAAATTCGGGCACGTTTAATTTCGGGAAAGTCAAAAAATTCTTTAAGTTCTATTGAGTATTTAGAGGACTGAAACTCAAGTATTCTTAAAGAATTTTTTGATTTCAACCAACGTTTAGAATTTACATCATTATATGCTACTAGTTTATCTTTTGCCAACTCAAAATCTTCTTCTAAAATTGCATCATAACTTAAATCAATGCCTATTAAAGGTTCTTTAAAATCTAAATAAGGAGAATAATATAATGTATCAAAACTAATATCGAAGTGTTTTTCGTTAAATTCACATCCAAATATAATTGACGAACTAATTTGGTATGTTATACTTCCATTTTCTAAGAATAGTATATAATCATATCCGTACCCTTTTTCCTTTAAAAAACTAGCTAAATCTCTTAGTAAAGTTGTTTTTCCCGTTCCATTTTTTCCAACAATAGCAGAAACTAATTCAATGTTTTCAAAAGAATAAAAATTTTCTATGAATTTTTCATTAGTTTTTCTTCTTATACCAAGAATATTGGAAAAATCATAAATATATCTCCCACCAAAATTAATAGTTTGTGGTTCATTAAATAAATTATGGTTTTTTAGATAGATTGACGATAAATACATTTTTTTATCTTTTATATTCTGTTAACTTTTTATTTTCTTCTCAATCTTCAGCAACCAAACTCAAATTCCCTAACTATTTTTGCATCCCACCAACACTAACTTAACATAGGCAATAATCAATCTCTTAATTCTGATAGCTTTTCGTTTTGTTGATCATTTGAGACAACTGATTTTAATATTGGTTTAAGTTTTTTATTTATAACTACCTTTTAATATTGGAGTAGCCATACTTGTTTTACCATAAGATTCTTTACCTGTTTTATGACAGTAGTTTTCTGAATAGTTATAATTTTCAAATTGTGCCCAAGACTTGTATGCTTTATAACTATATGGTCTTTCTATATCAAATGTAATCTCAACACCCGTTCTTATACAGAAACCAGTTTCATCTTCAGCTTTATCTTCAACGTAAATTGCCTTACTTTTAGATTTAGTTTTGCCTTTTGCTTTAGATATTGTTAGATTACGTTTTTTTTCTTCATTCGGCTGACTATCTTCTACTACTCTCGTTGGTTTTGTACTATATTTTTTTTCTATACTTGTTTCTACTTCTAAGTCAAAATTATTGAGTATTTGTCTTTCGTAGTCTTCATTATTAGCAAAGAAGTCTTCAGAAATGTCATGAATAATTTTTGAATCTTGATATTTTTTTCCAAAACCTAAAACTCCTTTAGAGTATTGTGGTTTTTTAAGATAAATCACATCTGATTTTTGATACATTAACTCATCTGTAAATACTGCTGTTTCTTGAAAAAGTTTATCTGTACTTATAAGACTATCTGTAAAATGCACTCCGTATTCTACGTTATTTATCATAGAATAATCATATAGATTTAAAGACGTAATTAAACCCTCATTTTCATTACAGTAATGCTTTGCATGTAAATCTTTATTATACAGAATCGTTATGTTTTTAAATTCCGTAAAGTATTTAAAATCTTCTTTACTTATGCTGCGGTTACGACTGTTTTCGTTTTTACCAAATAGCAAATAGAACTTAATGTCGTGATGTGTTTTTACTTTTTCTAAGATGTTTTTTACATAATCATCTAACTTAATAAATGGCGATACTATAATTATGTATTTTTTGGCATTCCAAATAATATCTGTTAGTTTGTCTTCTAATTGTTTTCCTGTTAAAAATTTACTCATTTTTCTTTTTCTTTTTCTTTTTCGGGGGTTAAATTTTAATTTCTACCTAGTGTTTCCACTAATTTTTTTAATTCTTCCATTTCTTCTAATGGTATAAAATCACCAACTGTCTTATTCATAAAAACATTATTTGCTATATCTACTTTTTTTAACATTGGGTTGATATAATTTAAGTAATGCTTAAAATAAATATGAACATCTAATTTATTAACAGCCAATTTATAACCACTCTTACTTGATGATGAAACTATTATAACACCTTTAAATCGCATTTTTTTTACAACAGACCTTAAACCATCTATTGTTAAAACTTTACCTGAATTATGTTTAACTGCATTTATTATTTCATAGGTTTGAGCATAGTTAAAAGGAGTTATTTTTTGGTACCATAATAAGCATTCTATAATGTTTTTAATTATTAAATCATCTTCCTTTTCAAATACTTCTATAGCATCATTTCTAACTATACTATATATATCTTCATCTACTTTATTAGTTTCTTTTACCGATGAGAATGTTTTGTTATCATTTTTAAAAGGAAAAAAAGAAGTGTTACCTGTAATAGGATTCAGCTTATCATAAATATGTTTGCTATTCTCTGAAATAAAAGATGTATTAAAAACTCTACCATAAGACCCTGCTATAATATCAGCTAATTGAATTAATGGTTCGTCTTTATCATCTGATATATGATATTTTTCAAAAAAGTTATCTTGATAATTTTGAGCTATATATTTTTTTAATTCTATCTGATATTTTTCATTGATTAAATTATCCATATAGATTTCAAAATCAGAAAAGTTATTATTTATTTGTGATATAAATATCTTCTGAAAATACTTATAAAAAACTTCCTTAAACTTTAAACCTCCTTTTTCTTTATCTAATTTCGTTTTATCTATTACAAGTACATAGATTATAAATATTAGATTACTAACTAAGTAATCTAATATCTTTAACCTAACCTCTTCGTTTCTTAAAATTTTTGAATTAGATTTTAATATATTTCCTTTGAAGAACTTTTTACTAATTTCATCTCTTACTTTCTTAGCGTTTTGAAGTTGAGATTCTTTTATAACTATTGCTGCATAAACAAAATGTGTTATGTTTTTAACATCATTACTTTTTAAAGTAGAAGTTCCAAACTCATCGCCAAATATGTATACTTTTTCCATGCTTAACTATTTTATACAATTGTTATTTCATCTTCAGTTAAACCATATAACTCATACACCATAGCGTCGATTTCTTTATTAACTCGTTTTCTTCTTTAAAGCAACTAATACCTTCTTGAATTGTAGGGTTTAAGAAATACTTAGTATATTTTTTATAGGCTTTTTCTACAATATCTTTTTCTTGTAAGTTGATGTAATAATTCTTTAATACTGAAGTTTGGTATAATGACATTTATAGCTTGCACTTTTTTGAACTCTAAAAATACTAAAACGAATTGGTATATAATTATGGATATCCATAATCATTTAAAAATATAATTATATTCTAAAAAACAAGCTACTCTACAACCTCGGGTCACCAGCAATACTCATTTTTTTAGATTGAATCA
>CBDTZS010000129.1:0-9489 GCA_965364955.1 uncultured Tenacibaculum sp.
TATCAACCAAAACATTTTTCTTTTAATGTTGAAGGTGGTCGCTGTGAAGTTTGTAAAGGTGAAGGTGAAGTTACTATTGAAATGCAGTTTATGGCAGATGTACATTTGCAATGCGACACCTGCAATGGAAAACGATTTAAAAAAGAAGTATTAGAGGTAAACTTTGGAGGTAAATCAATTGACGATATTTTAAACTTAACGATTGATGATGCTGTCGCTTTTTTCTCAGAACACGAACAAACTAAAATTGCAAGAAAGCTAAAACCGTTACAAGATGTAGGTTTAGGATATGTGCAATTAGGTCAGTCTTCTTCAACCCTATCTGGTGGTGAAGCGCAACGTATAAAACTAGCTTCCTTTTTAGTTAAAGGAACGACAAAAGATAAAGCATTATTTATTTTTGACGAGCCTACTACTGGTTTACATTTTCATGATATTAAAAAACTACTCGCATCTTTTAATGCCTTAATAGAAAAAGGCCATTCTATCATTGTTATTGAACATAATATTGAATTAATTAAATGTGCCGATTATATTATTGACCTTGGTTTAGAAGGTGGTAAAAATGGTGGTGATCTAATTTTCGCTGGTACTCCTGAAGAATTAATACACCATAAAAAATCGTTTACTGCTAGTTATTTAAAAGAGAAATTATAATAATATTAAATAAAAAACTGCCTAACTCTTTTCGAGTTAGACAGTTTCAACAAAACAAAACTAACAAAATTTAATAATTTTTTACTTTAAGTTTTTATCTCCTACAGTTGGGTTGTATACATAATCAAATGTAAAATACCTAGATTCACTAGTGATATCTTCATTCTTATAATAGCTTCTTATTTCCATTTTAGCATAATTACCATCTATAGTTTTTACAACAATTACTTTACCTGTAATTGGGTTAATAGCATGTGTAGGTGGTCCAACATAGGTATACCAACCGTTATTACTCCCTGTTGCTATTACTAAAGCTTCCGCTGAATCTTGTTTTAATTCTGTATCTGTAGGTACTTCTGTAATACTTTTAAAAGTTCCAGTTAAAAGAGTCATACTTGCATTACCTACTCTATCAATATCTTCCAATAACTTCCCTTTTACTCCTCCATTAACGATAATCTCTGTTGCTCTAAAAGCAATATCCCAACTATCATCTGTTACAGTTGTTCCTGTTTTAAAACTAAATTTCGAAAATTCTCCTGTATAACTACCTTGTCCGTTTGCTGGTGCATGTAAATTAGTTATCGTTTTAGAGGCTACTGGCTCAACTATTTGCGTATCATTATCACTACAAGAAACTGCTACAAAGGCTAACATTAGTACCCCTAAAATTGATTTTAAATTTTTCATTATTTTAATTGATTTTAATTATTTGTATTTATTAATTATTTTCTTTTAAAAGTTCAAGGTTATCCTACTATAAAACGTACTACCAACTCGTAAAACACTATCATTATTTACAAAAGTTATTTTATTACCTAGGCCTCTTTCATTCAACAGATTATCAACACCAACTTGAACATTCATTAAGCCATAAAATGTTTTTTCTGCAGAAAAATTTACTTGTAGATTCTCCGTTACAAACTGGTCGTATTCATCTATTATTCCTGCACTATTATTCGTATCAAACAAAGCGTATTTACTTTGATAGATCCCTCTTATATTAACAGATAAATCATGTTCGAAATTTTCATAAAATAATTTAATGTTGGCTGTATGTTTTGACCTGTTTGGCAATCCGAAATAGTTAGAAATTGTTAATTCTTCTGATGGAGATGTTGGTGTTCTTCTGAAGAAAATTTCTCCCTCTTTTATTCTTCTTTCTTGCTCTTTATCACCTGTATTTAAAAATTGATACCCTGCTAATAACCTAAAGTTGTTATTTATTCTATAATTCGCATCAATCTCTACACCTTCTGTATACACTTTGTTTATATTCCTATAAGAAAAAATTCTAGTACTATTTGGTAAACCTAAATCGGAAGGATTTAATCGAGTATCAAAAGTGTCTATTAAATCCTGAATATTATTTCTAAATATATTAATATTCAGGTGTAACTTATTGAATGGTTTTATTTGAAATCCAAAGTTATAACCAATTGAATTTTCTGGTTTTAGTTCTTTTTCAAGATCACTAACTATAGATAGATTAGCATATAAATCGTGTAAGGTTTGTGTTCCTAAAACGATATAACCTCCTGCACTATTTCTAAAATTAAAATATAACTGTCTAAAATCTGGCACTTTAAACCCATACCCTACAGATGTTCTTATTGTTAACCAGTTATTAACTTTATAACTTGAAGATAGTTTTGGTGAAAATGCTGATTTATATTCGTTATGATTATCAAACCTTGCTCCTATTATTACATTAAGGTTTTTAATAGGGTAAAAATCGTATTGACCATAAGCGTATTGTGCTTCATATCTTTTTATTCCATCAAAATCCGTACGCTCTAAAGCATCTAAATTGGCGCCAACACCGAATACAATATTACTTTTATCAATATCAATTTTTGTTCTAATTTCTGGCCTAAACAAACTTCTATTGAATATGGCGTTTTCTCCATTAAAAACGCTTTCTGTTTTAAAACGCGTACCATAAAAAGTATAGTCCACATTCCATGAATCAACTATTTTATGAGTTATTTTCCCATTAATATTCCAATCAGTTTGCTTGTTTTCTGAAGTGGGTGTGTTTTGATTTTGAATGTACATACGGCTAGAAACTAAAGCTGTTAATTTTTCAGTGAAATCATAGGTTAGCTGTAAGTTTCCTGTATAGTTTTGATGTGGATATGCAGTTTTAGAAGAAGTGTTTTTTGGTAATAAATCAAACCCACTACTTGAATTTAAGTTAATACCAGCAACAATTCCTAGCTTGTTCTTTTTTGTAATAATGTTTGAACTGATATCTAATTCATTTTTTGCTCCTCCACGAGTAAATAATTGAAAAGAACCTTTAAATTCATTTTCTATTGGTTGTTCGGTTATAATATTGATAACCCCTCCAATAGCTTCTGAACCATATAAGGAAGATGATGGCCCTTTTACAATTTCTATTTGTTTAATATTATTAACCGTTAATCTTCTTAAATCTATATTACCAGCTATTCTTCCAACAATGGGTACGCCATCAATTAGTATTAAAATATAATCTGCAGAAACCCCTTGCAATTGTACTCCTTCAGAGTTTCCAACATCAGCAACCATTACAATTCCTGTTTGTTCTAATAAAATATCTCTTAGCCTTACAGATCCAGATTGCTGTAATTGTTTTTTAGATATTAACGTTACAGGCATTGGTACAGAAGATAATTGTCTTTTTGTTCTTGTAGCTGTTACAACAACCTCATCTAACTCATTAACTTTTATTGTATCCAATTTTTGCTGTTGCTCTTCTTGTGAAAAAACTACTGCACTTATCAACCCGAAAATAAAAAACAAATACCTATTTAGAAACATTCTTAATAATTTTCGACAAATATATATTCTTATTTTAATTCAATCTAAATAAATTTTATATTTTTGTCAAAAAATTAATTACACTTAAAATAAATCATAAAATGAAAAATTTACTCTTAGGAAGTTTGTTACTTCTTATTGCAATTTCAACAAATGCTCAAAGCAAAAAAACAAAAGATAAAAACGCCATTAAAAATATGTGTGGTTGTTTTGAAGTAACTTTTAACTTTGCTGAAACTTTTAATAACAATAAAGATTCTTTATATAAACCTTCAAAAATAAAACTTTCAAAAGCTTTAGAATGGGCACAATTAATAGAAGATGATAAGGACAAACTCTCTATTCAACATTTATTGCAAGTAGGTAATCCAGCAAAACCACATATTGTAAAACACTGGCGACAAGATTGGCTGTATCAAAACCAAGACTTTTACATGTTTAATGGAAATAATAATTGGTTGTACAAAAACAAACCAAAATATGCAGTAAGAAAACAATGGACACAAAAAGTATATCAAGTAGATGATAGCCCTCGCTATGAAGGCTCTGGTTCTTGGGTACATGTAGATGGTAAGAGTTATTGGGAAAACACTACAGATGCTCCTTTACCTCGTAGAGAATACACCAAAAGAAGTGATTACAATGTAACAGAAAGAGGCAACCGCCATGAAATTACAAATTACGGTTGGTTACACAATCAAGACAATAAAAAAATCATTAGAAAAACAGGAGAAAAAGATATTGTTCTAGCTAATGAAAAAGGATACAATACGTATGTTAAAGTTGCGGATGCTCGCTGTAAAGTAGCCAAAGATTGGTGGACAAAAAACGAAGTTAAATGGCAACTGGTTAGAAATAAATGGACTGAAATATTTGATAGAAATCAAAATCTTTCTTTAGAAGCTAAAGTTGAAAACAAAGCTTTATATAAACATCTTTTTCCTGAAAAAATTACAGAAGAAAAAGAAATGAGCGCTATTATTGAATCTTTCGTTAAAAAATAATGTATATGAAACCTTTAAAATTAACTTTACTGTTAAGCTTATACTTTATATGCTCTATCGTTTCAGCTCAAAAATCAAACATACTTTTAAAAAGAGAATTTTGGAAAACGAACCCTACTATTGAGCAAGTTGAAGAAAAAATAAAAGAAGGAAATAGCGCAACAAAACTCAATAGATCTGGTTTCGATGCCGTTGTATATGCACTATTAGAAGATGCCAATGAAAATGTTATCAAACATTTACTTACTAAAGATGGAAATGACGTTAATAAGTTAACGCACGATAAAAGAACCTACATTTTTTGGGCAGCCTATAAAGGAAACATAGAATTAGTAAAACATCTAATTAAGAATAACGCAAGATTAGATTTAAGAGATTCACATAACTTTTCACCTTTAACTTTTGCCGCAGTTGCGGGCCAGAAAAACACAGATATATACGACCTGTTTATTAAAAATGGTATTGATGTTAAAAATGATTTAGATGAAAACGGGGCAAATGCATTGTTATTGTTAATTCCACATTTAAACGATTTTACTTTAGTAAATTACTTCATTTCGAAAGGATTACCATTAGAAAGTATAGATAATGATGGTAATGGCGTATTTAATTATACTGCTAAAAAAGGTAATAAAACAATGTTAGAATTACTGATTAAAAAAGGCGTTTCTTATAAAAAAAATAATAAAAATGGCGGTAATGCGCTATTACTAGCGACTCAAGGTTCAAGAAATGGTTACAATTCTTTAGTTTTTTTTAAATATTTAGAAAGCTTAAGTATTAATCCTAATACTACGAATAAAAAAGGAAAAACACCTCTTCATAATTTAGCCTATGGAAATAGAGATATTGCTGTTTTCAATTATTTTATTAATAAAGACATTGATATTAACCAGATTGATTCTCGAGGAAACAATCCTTTAATAAATGCTTCTGGAAGAAATTCGTTAGATGTAGTACGGTTATTAGCTTCAAAAACTAAAAACATAAATCAGACAAATAAAGAAGGGAAATCGGCACTTACAAATGCTTTAAGAAATAAACTGGAAATCATAAAACTCTTATTAGAAAAAGGTTCAGATATATCAGTTATTGATGCTAAAGGAAACAATTTAAACTATTATTTATTTAGAACTTTTAATTCCAAAAAAGAAAAAGAATTTAAACAAAAACTAGAACTTTTAAAAGCGAAAGGATTAGCCATTAACAAATCTCAAAAAAATGGAAATACCTTATTTCATTTAGCCGTTGAAAAACAAAGTATAGGCATGTTGAATTTTATCAAAAAATATAAAATTGATATCAATGCTAAAAATAAAAAAGGCTTAACTCCCTTACAGCAAGCAGTCTTAATTGCAAAAAACGATAGAATTATAAAGTATTTAATTACAGAAGGTGCTAATAAAACTATAAAAACAGCTTTTGATGAAAGTTTATATGATTTAGCTAAAGAAAATGAAGTTCTAAGGAATACAGATATTGGCTTTTTAAAATAAATTCTTGATCCGTTTATCGCTTCATTCAAGAAACTAAAACTGACTAATATATCACATAGATTTTTTTTACAAAAACGTAAAAATGTATCGCGATACAATTCAATAAAAAAATGAAAAAATTATTTATAATATTACTTTTAGCCTTCGGAATTATGGCTTTTACAACTTCCGACAGTTCTAAATACAAGTGTATGGTTCAAATGAAGAATTATACTGGTGAAGGTGCTTATATCACTATTTCATTATTAAACCCAAAAGGAGAATATGAAAAAACTTTATACGTACAAGGAGATGATCATGAATGGTATTCTGACATTACTGAATGGTGGAAGTTTCAAGGAAAAGTTCGTACCGATATTGATGCCATAACGGGCGCAACAATTAGCGGAGGAAACAGAGCTATTAACATTATTCAAATCCAAAATAATAAGTTAAATAAAGGTTATAAAATAAGATTTGAAAGCGCTGTTGAAGATCAAGAGTATTACAAAGATGATGTTGAATTTGAACTAACATCTGAAAATGTAAAAAGTAAAATTGAAGGAAAAGGATTTATACGTTACATACGTATGATACCTCAATAACAACTAACAAAATGACCATTTCAATTTGGAGGTATAGCCATTTAACATTGGCTATATCTTCTTTTATTTTTATACTTATTGCCGCCGTTACAGGCATCATTTTAGCTTTCGAACCAATCTCGAATCAGCTAAAACCGTATGCAGTACATACTAATGAGATTACACTTTCTCAAACAATTACTTCTTTAAACAAAGAGTATAAAGAGATTATAACTTTAGAAGTTAATCAACATCATTTTGTTACAGCCTCGGTAATTACAAAAAATGGAAAAAACGAAACTTTTTACATCAACCCTATTACAGGAAAAAAAATAAGTAACGTTGTTCCAAAAGCGACTGTGTATAAATGGACAACCAATTTACATCGTTCTTTATTTTTAAAATCCACAGGTCGTTTTTTAGTTGGTTTTTTCTCTTTCCTCCTATTTTTAATAGCTGTTACAGGAAGTATTCTGATTATTAAAAGACAAGGCGGAATTACACAATTTTTCACCAGAGTTATTAAGGAAGACTTCAAACAATATTACCACGTAATTATTGGTCGTTTTACATTAATTCCGATTATACTAATTACACTTACTGGTGTTTATTTATCATTAGATAAGTTTTCAGTTTTACCAGAAACTAACATCAAGCACACTATTAATTTGCCTATAATTACTTCGGATAAAAAAGTTTCCATTGAAGAGTTCTCCATCTTTAAGAACATCCAATTAGGGGAAGTAAAAAGTATTGAATTTCCTTTTTCTGGAGATATAGAAGATTATTTTTTCATAAAACTAAAAACTAAAGAACTTATCGTTCATCAATATTCTGGCGAAATTGTTAGTGTTGAAAACTTATCTTGGCTACATATTTTATTAGATTGGAGTTTATTATTACACACAGGTCGTGGTACTATCATTTGGTCTATAATTCTCTTATTTTCTTGTGTTGCAATTTTATTTTTTATTTATTCTGGTTTTGCAATGACCTTAGAAAGAAAACGTAAAAGTTTGTTACCAAAAAACAAAATTGAAAAACACAATGCAAAAATCATTATTCTAGTTGGCTCTGAAACTGGAAGTACTTTTAACTTTGCTAAATCACTATACAATGCTTTAATTTTAAATAATCAATCCGTTTTTATTACTCATTTAAATAAATACACTGGTTATAAAAAAGCAAAACATCTACTTATATTAACATCAACTTACGGTGAAGGAGAACCTCCTGTAAATGCAACTAACTTTTTAACATTAGTTGAAGACATTCCTCCGCAAAATGCCATTGAGTATTCTATTATTGGTTTTGGTTCTTTAGCATACCCTGACTATTGTAAATTTGCCATTGCCATTGATGTTGCATTAAAAAAACATACTAATTTTATTGCTACGCTACCACTTATCAAAATCAATAATCAAAATTTTTTAGATTTTAAAAACTGGGCAAATCAATGGTCTAAAAAAACAGCTATTGATTTACAGTTAAAACAAGAATTTGTTAAGCCTAAAAAACAACAAAAATTTACACTCGTTGATAAAACAGCATTAAATACAGACGGTTCTTTTTTAATTCGTTTAAAACCAACTAAAAAAATTCGTTTTACTTCGGGAGATTTAATAGCTATTACACCTAAAAAAGATACTATTGAGCGCTTATATTCCGTAGCTAAAATTGATAATGATATTTTGTTAAGTATTAAAAAACATGAATTTGGTGTATGTTCTAATCTGCTTTTCAATCTAGAAATGAATGACATTTTAAAAGGTAGACTACAAAAGAACAAAGGTTTTCATTTTCCTAAGAACTCAAAAAATACGATCTTAATTGCAAATGGAACAGGAATTACACCCTTTTTAGGAATGCTAAATTCATTGTCTCTAACTCATTTATTTTGGGGCGGAAGAACCAAAGCATCATTAAAAATATATACTCCTTTTTTAACTAATTTAGCTAGTAACAATATTCACATTGCCTATTCTCAAGAGCAAAAAAAACAATATGTACAAGACATCGTTTTAAAAGAAAGAAATTTAATTGCATTAACATTAAAAAATAATGGAACAATTATGATTTGTGGTTCTGTTAGTATGATGAATGGTGTTTTAAAAGTCTTAGAAGAAATTTCTTTAAACCAGTTAGACGTACCATTAAGTAAGTTTCAAAAAGAAAATAAAATTAAAACTGATTGCTATTAAAAAAGCATGATAAATAGCACTTCAACTATTGCTTTTATTTTGTAGTCAAATAACAATACTAACTACTTTATTTTAATACTTCATTTATTTGTATTTTGAAGCATATACACAATATATCAACAATGCGCATATACAACGGTTACAAGCAATTTAAAAAAATGAAAATTGAGAATCTAATACCAAATAGTTTGGATAAAAATGGAGCAATGAAGATAGGTTACTCTGATTTTTTCATAAAATTAGAATCTGATTTAGAATTTACACTAAAAACAGGAATTTGAATATTTCTCTAAACTAATTGTTATACTTTAGGAGCTAGGACATAAAAGTATATGTACTAATGATTGAATTCATTAATAATGAAATTGAAAAGGAATCAATTTGTGATATAAAAGATGATATTCTTGACCTAATACTTGATGTTATTTGGCATCAAACAAATGGACTACAAGGCTTAAATGGAAATGAATAAAATAAACTTGAACAAGCTCTGAAAAAATTTCGCTACTTGACTTTCCAAACAGTGAAAATTCAAAAAGATTATTCTTTTCTATTTCAAAATCAATGGATTTAATTAAATATCAAAAAGAATACGGTAATTCTGAAAAATTAAAAGAATTCTATTTAAACCTTTTTGATTTATTGATAAAGAATAGAGCTATAGAATATTCAAATAAAAACTGGCTATAACAAAACCTATAATTAATTTAATGAGTTAACTACTATCTACGGATATAATTAATATTAACTATATATATTTGTT
>CBDTZS010000130.1:0-9413 GCA_965364955.1 uncultured Tenacibaculum sp.
ATTATTATTGGCAAACTAATGCACTTCTTGGTTAAATAGTTCGTGAAAAAACTAATTCGTTTTCACCTTTTTTAAATTCTATTTCTACTTTATTTGATTCTATATTTATTTCATGTAGGTTCCATGTACCATTAAAATCAGGCAAATCTGGAATATTAATTACAACTGTCATATCATTTTCGGTTCCTGAGGCTTCCCAAGTTCCAGCAACTGTAGTACCATTTTTGAATACCGTTATAGTTTCATCGCTATTAAAAGAAAATAAATAACCACTATACTGAGCTTCTAAATGATTGCCGTTTAATTCAAATTCATCAACAATAAATTCTTTGTAAGTATCAAATAAATTTTTTAGTTTGTCTACACTACATTCATTACAATCATCATCATTATAATCGTTATCATCATCTTCATCACAAGAGTTATCTGCATTTTCTATTACTTCTTCTAAATCTTTAATACTTTCTACTTCTACTAATGAACCGTTTGCTAAAATTAGTTTTACAGGAAAATTAATCGTTACTGCTGTATAATTACCTATGTCTTCAATAAACTCATGTAACTGATGGTCATTTTCTATAATAACGGTATCTAATAAGTCGCTATTTTCATCAAAAAAAGAGGCTTTAATTGGGTATTTAAAATCTATACATTCAATATCATCATCATCTTCGTTTTCTCCTTTACAACTTTTTACCAATTCAATTAATTCAGCATCAGAATTAATGATCTCAAAGGTGTAATCACTAAAAACAACCTTAATAGGATAAGAAATCACAAGGGTGTCAACATCATCTTTTAATGCATCAAAAAGCTCTTCAATCATATCATAATCATCTTCCCCTTCAATCACTAATTCTTCGCCATTTACAGTAACTGTTACTGGAAATTTAACGGTTAAACAACTTGCATTATCAATAATATTATCTTTTGAACCATCTTTTTGAGCAGTTCTACTCATTAAGCTCGCTATTGTTGAATTTACTTTAATAGCATTTGTTAATACTGGATCTATTTCAATAGTTTCTTCTGTTCTACACGATGATAAAAAAACTATACTTCCTAATAAAAAAAGTGTAAAATATTTTAATGCTTTCATATTATTATGTTTTAATTGCTGTATTTAAAATTCACAAAATAAAGACTGTCTTTATTATAAAACAACCTCGTTCTTAAATGTCCCGAATTTATTTTTATTTTTATTTCTATACATTTGAAAAATAAAACTCATCCATAAAGTTGAACATACCTTTACATAAAAACATCTGTGATAAGTTGCGCTTTTCTAAATTATATGAAATGTACGCTCAAGATCTTAGTACTATATTCTACTATAAATATGGAGCTCTTTTAAACCCCTCAGATAAAGTACAAGACGCATTTATTAAGCTATGGGAAAATTGCGATAAGGTAACGCCTCAAACCGCAAAATCTTATGCATACACCATTGCTAATAATTTAATATTAAATGCTATAAAACACCAAAAAGTAGTTCTCAATTACACTAAAGTAAAACCGAAAGATTACACCAACGAATCTCCGGAGTTTTTAATGCGGAAAGACCAGTTTTTAGAACAATATGAAAAAGTTTTATCCAATTTAAAACCAGTACAACGAGAAGCCTTTTTACTAAGCAAGGTTGAAGGTAAAACCCATAAAGAAATTGCGGAAATACTAGGAGTTACAAAAAAAGTAGTTGAACATAGAATTTATGCTGCTTTTAATATTTTAAAAGAAAAACTTGAAGATTTTAAATTAAAATAATTATTGGGATAATTAAGAAGTTAGTTGTTTTAATACTATAGCCTTACATAATGGAAAAAGAATACTTAATAAAAAAATGGCTGAATAATGACCTTTCACCTGAAGAGCAAAAAGCTTTTGAGCTGATAGAAGATAGTGCTTTTTTAAAAGAAATTATTACCGAAGGAAAACGTTTTAAAGGTAAGAATGAAAATTCTGTAGCTAATTTTAATGATATTGAAAAACACCTTACTCCAAAGGAAAATCATAAAATTAATTGGTTAAATATTGCCTCAAAAATCGCTGCTGTTTTTGTTATAAGTTTATCGATTTACTTCATCTTTAGTCAAGATGATGTTGCAACATTTAGCACACTGTATTCTCAGAAACAAAAAATTATATTACCCGATAATTCCATAGTAACTTTAAACGAAGTCTCTACCCTTAAGTACAACAAAAAAACTTGGAATGACAAAAAAACACTACAACTAAAAGGTGAAGCTTTCTTTGATGTTACCAAAGGAAAACGATTTGATGTAGAAACCAAAAATGGTATTATTAGTGTTTTAGGTACAGAATTTAATGTACAAACGAATGATAGTATTTTTAAAGTTGTTTGCTACGAAGGTATCGTTCAGGTTTCGTATAAAAAGCAACTTATAAAACTTTCGGCTGGCAAGGCTTTTGAGGTTATTAAAGGAGAAAGCAACAAATATACAATAGCAGTATCACAACCACATTGGTTAGAAAACATGAGTGTTTTTACCCAAGCAAAAATTTCTGATGTACTACATACGCTTTCTAAACAATATAATATTCAAATAGACGATAGAACAATTGATACCAAAATACTTTTTACGGGGGCATTTGAACACAATAATTTAGAAAATTCTCTAAAAGGTATTACAAAAACCCTTAACTTAACCTATGAGATTAAAGATACTAATGAGGTTATTATAAGGAATGCTAAAAAGTAGACTATTACATATCAACCTATTTTTATGTGTGTTTTTTTCATGTATTACTTACAGTCAAGTAGTGCAAAAAAAAACTCCTATTAGAGAAGTACTTCAATTATTAACGCAAGAACATAAGGTTCAATTTAATTACCAAAGTGATTTACTAAACGATGTTTATGTTTTTCTTCCAAAAAATAATCTTACTTTTTCTCAAAAAATAAAAAATTTAGAGTCTCAAACATCATTATATTTTTCTGTAATAAGCAACAAAATAATTTCAATAGTTAAGACTATTAAAATTTGTGGCTTCATAAAGGATAAACTCACCAATCAACCGCTAACAGGAGCCACAATAAGTACAGAAAATCTTATTTTAATTTCAGATGATACTGGTTATTTTGAAGGGAAAATTACGAACTCTCAAAATAATATTTCAATCAGTTTTATTGGCTACACAACAAATGATCAAAAAACAGCTTCGTTTACTTCTTCAAAATGTAAAACAATCTTTTTACAACAAGAAAATGAAGTTATTGACCCAATTATTATAACCGAATATTTAGTTAGCGGAATTAACAAAACAGAAAACGGAAATACCACTATAAATTTTTCAACTTTTTCAATATTGCCAGGTCTTATAGAAGCAGATGTTTTACAAACCATACAAGCTTTACCTGGTATTCAAAGCTCAGATGAGACTGTTTCAAATATTAATATTAGAGGCGGATCTAATGATCAAAATTTAATTCTTTGGGATGATATAAAGATGTATCAATCTGGTCACTTTTTCGGACTTATTTCTAGCTTCAATCCACAAATAACTAAAAAAGCTACCCTAATTACTAATGGTACAGATGCATCTTACACCGATGGAGTTTCTGGGACAATTAGTATGAAAACTGATAAAAAAATAACACCCGTTTTTAACGGAAACGTCAGTGTAAATTTTATTAGTACAGATCTTTTTTTTGACATTCCTTTAGGGGAGAAATCATCACTACAAATAGCGGGTCGAAAATCTATTAATAACTGGATACAAACACCCACCTATAAAGTATATTTTGATAGGATAACTCAACTAACCGAAATTGAAAATAATGTAACCAATGTAATAAACTCAGATCAGACCTTTGATTTTTACGACACTTCTGCTCGTTGGTTATATCACCCATCTAAAAAAGATGTTATTAGTGTAAATTTCATTCTAATTAACAACGATTTATCTTTTAATGAAACCGCTAGTTTTTCTGGTAATTTAGAAACCAAAAGAAGTAGTTTATCTCAGAATAGTATTGCCACAGGAATTAGCTATAAGCGTAAATGGAATACTACATTTTCAACAATACTTAACATTTATGAAACTGATTATAAACTAAAAGCTATAAATGCCAATGTGCTTCAAAATCAACGTTTTTTACAAGAAAATACAGTTTCTGAAACAGGTATTAAACTTAGTGCTTTATACAATTTTGAAAATTGGAAATTAAAAACTGGATATCAACTTATCGAATCGAAAGTTACCGATCTTAACGATATAGATTTACCTCGGTTTTTAAGACTCAATTCTTCAGTTATCCGCGAACATGCAATTTTTTCACAAGTAAAGTATCAAAATAAAAAAATTGGGTTTTCAATTAGCCCAGGACTTCGAATTAATTATAACACTAAATTTTCTAAGTTCCTTTTAGAACCAAGGTTAAGCATTAGAAAAAAACTTAATGACGATTTTCAGATAGAAGCTTTAGGAGAATTTAAACATCAAAACTCTACGCAAATTATAAATTTTCAAAATGATTTTTTAGGCTTAGAAAAACGAAGATGGCAATTGGCTAATAATAATGATATTCCAATTCTAAAAAGTAAACAAGCCTCATTAGGTTTATTATACTCCAATAATAATTGGTTAGTCGATGCTAAAAGCTATTATAAAAAAGTAACAGGAATTACAACTCAAAGTCAAGGATTTACTACCAAATACGAATTTGAAAGAGCTACAGGGAGTTATAGCGTTCTTGGTTTTGATTTTTTATTAAGAAAACGAATTAAAAATATTAGTAGCTGGTTAAGTTATTCTTTTATGAATAACCAATATGAATTCAACTCGCTTGAAGAAGTTCAGTTTCCTAGTAATTTTGACAACTCGCATTCAATTACACTTGGTACAACATATTTAAATGATTATTTAAATTTTTCAGCAGGTTTTAATTATAGAACAGGAAAACCAACATCAAAACCCTTACTTGGAAATGAAATAATAACTAATAAGGTTAACTTTGATACCGCTAATAATACACGTTTAAAAGAGTATTTTAGAGTTGATGCTTCCGCTGTTTATAAGTTTAAAATATCTGAAATTTTTAATTCAGAAATCGGAGTTTCTGTTTGGAATTTATTAAACAGAGAAAATACAATCAATAATTATTATCGTATTGGAAGCGATAATTCACCTGATAAATTTTCAAGATCATCTCTAGGCATTACGACCAACTTTGTTTTCCGACTTTACTTTTAATAAAAAATAAAGATTGTGAAGTATTTAGAAATAAGACCTTATTTTTTTAGTAACTGTATAAACAATTCTCGACCTTGTCTGTTATGAAAAGAATTATAACAAGGATCCATTTTTTTTACATTAAAAGATGGCTGAAAGTAGTTTAGATACTCTTTTTTACTTCCCCCAAAAGGTGGATGATCTTCATTTAGTTTTGCATCAAAAAGCAAGCCTACCAATTTGCCTTGATCTTTTAGAATAACATGCATTTTAGATACATATTGTTGTCTTAATTCTGGATTTATAGCACAGAAAAAAGTTTGCTCTATAACCAGATCAAAGGTAGTATTTAGATCAAAAAAATCAGCTTGAATTAATTGTGTTTCAGGAAAATTTGGTATTCTTGTTTTAATATTGGCTAATGCCACAGCAGATAAATCGACAACAAAAACATTTTTAAATCCGTTTTTAAATAAATATTCTGCTTCGTAAGAATTGCCTCCTCCAGGTATTAGAATTTTCAGTTCTTTATTTTCTAACTGGTCGAAATAGGTTTTTAACGGAGGTGAAACCGCTCCTAAATCCCAACCAATATCATTATTTAAATAACGATTATTCCACGCTTTTTCAGATAAATCCATAAACTAATCTACCATTTCAAATTATAGTTAAAGAAGGATAATAAAAAAGCCTCAATCTATAGATTGAGGCTTTTTTATTTAAATTGATTCTCCTAATTCTTTTAATTTAGACGTATTCTCCGCCATCATTAATTCATCAATAATTTTCTGAATATCACCATTTATAATATTAGATAAATCATATAAGGTTAATCCTATTCTATGATCTGTCATACGACCTTGTGGAAAGTTATAGGTTCTAATCTTTGCAGATCTATCTCCAGAAGTAACCATTGTCCCTCTTTTTAAAGCATCCGCAGCGTTTTTCTTCGCTAGCTCCATTTCGTATAAACGAGAACGTAATACTTTAAAGGCTTTCTCTTTATTTTTATGCTGTGATTTCTGATCTTGACATTGTGCTACTAAACCAGTAGGAATGTGCGTTAAACGTACTGCCGAATAAGTTGTATTTACCGACTGACCACCAGGACCTGAAGAACAGAAAAAATCGATACGTACTTCTTTCGGGTTAATTACTACATCAAACTCTTCTGCTTCCGGAAAAACCATACAAGTAGCTGCCGATGTATGAACACGACCTTGCGTTTCAGTTTGTGGTACACGTTGTACACGGTGTACACCTGCTTCAAACTTTAAAGTACCATACACATCATCTCCAGAAACTTCAAACTGAATTTCTTTAAATCCACCATTCGTTCCTTCAGAATAATCTACCGTTGAAACTTTCCAACCTCTACCTTCACAATATTTAGTATACATTCTAAACAATTCACCTGCAAAAATACTTGCTTCATCTCCACCCGCACCAGCTCTAAGTTCAACTACAGCATTCTTAGCATCTTCTGGATCTTTTGGAATTAACATGAATTTAATTTCATCTTCTAAAACCGGAATACGCTTTTTAGCAGTATCCATTTCCATTTTAGCCATTTCAGTCATTTCCGCATCACTTCCGTCAGCAATAATTTCTTTAGCTTCTTCAATTGAATCAATTAGGCTTTTATATTCATCGCCTTTCTTTACAACCTTCCCTAAATCTTTATATTCTTTGCTTAACTTAGCGTAACGTTTTTGATCCATTATAATGTCTGGCTGGATAATTAAATCCGAAACCTCATCATAACGTTGCTTAATAATTCTTATTTTATCTAACATTTCCTAGCTTTTCTGGTTTGCGAATTTACGTTTTTTATCGGGATTATTTTTAAAATTCAATTAACTATATTTGATTTAAAACTGATGCTCAGCTATGAAAATACTGAAACTTTATTTTCTTTTTTATAAGACGACCTTTTTTCCTCCATTAGCGCTCGCTCTTTTTGCTTTGTTAAAACTTAACATCATGTTATTAGCTACAATCGCCTTATTAACAGCCACTTTATTAGTTTGGTCTTATCAACGTTTTGTTAATGACAAAAAAAAGAAAACCTTATATTTCTATTATAATTTGGGCCTCACAGAACTGAAATTATACACATTCGTTTTTATTATCAACCTCTTTATTATAACAGGTACAAATATTTGCATAAAATGAATTGTTTAGAAATTGATAATATTGAACTGAATTTTGGTGCTACCGAAATTTTAAAAGCAATCTATTTTAAAGCTGAAAAAGGAAAAATTACAGGAATATTAGGAAGTAACGGATCTGGAAAAACATCGCTATTAAGAATTTTATTTGGTGAATTAAAACCAAAAAGCAAACTGCTTAGAATTGATAACAAACCTATTTTAACTCCTTTGTATAAAAAAGGGATAGTAAAATACTTACCTCAGTTTCATATTATACCAGAAAATATTTCTTTACAAAGTGGATTCCGTTTTTTTAATGCTTCATTTACTGATTTCCTGTCTGACTTTCCTAACTTTAAATTACAAAAACACCATTGTTTTGCTGAGTTTTCTGGAGGAGAAAAAAGATTGATAGAAACCTATATTATTCTAAAATCTGATGCAAAAATCGTATTATTAGATGAACCTTTTTCTCATTTAGCTCCCTTATACATTCAAAAACTGAAAGAAATACTAGAAATCGAGAAACAGCATAAAATAATTATTATTACCGATCATTTATACAATGATATTTTAGAGGTTTCAGATACCTTGTATTTACTAAAAGATGGTTGGAGTAGATTATTAAAATCACCCGAAGAACTGATTCAGCACAAATATATAAGCGCTTTATAAAAAAATAAATTTTACACCTATGAAAAATATAATTCTACTACTTCTTGTAACCGTATTATTTTCTTGTAATTCTGAACAAAAATCACAACACCCCAATTGGTTAGTTGGAAAATGGAAACGCACCAATGAAAAACCCAGTAAGAACACTTTTGATTTCTGGAATAAAGACTTCACCGGAATTGGTTTTACTCTAAAAAAAGCGGATACTATTTTTAAAGAAACCATGAGTATTGTAACGGTTAAAGACACGTTGCATTTAAAAATTGAAGGCGTAAACGAAACACCAACATTATTCAAATTCACCCATCAAACAGATTCTTCTTTTGTTTGCGAAAACCAAGAAAATGAGTTTCCTAAAAAGATTCATTACTTTTTAGACAAGCAACAATTGAAATGTAAAATTTCTAATGAAGAGTTTTCTATTGATTTTGTATTTGATAAATTCCAATAGATTATTTACCTTTAAAAAAAATTGTAACGCACAACAACTTAGTATTTATATCATATTCTGTTTTCGGGATAAAAGAATCTTATGTTGTGATATAAGTAAAAACTAAAAACAAATGAAAAAGACTAAAGTGTTCCTGATTATTTTTACATCCCTATTATTGATAGTATCAATATTCTTATTTATCAACAGAGATAAATTTACTTACGTTGGTTCTGTAGACTATATTGAGGTTGATTGCAATAAGAAAAGCGAAATACTCAGCGAAGTCTATTTAAGTGACCAAAAAATAAGACGAGAGAATAATCTAATTAAGTATGCGAAAGAAGACCATAGGAATCAAGAATTGGTCATAAGTATAATTGAAAAATGCGGAATGCCGACCTTAAATGAAGTAAATAAAGAACAAATGGGCGCAATCTGGCTAGGATTGCAACATACAGAAAATAAATATCGGATAAAGTATTTTCCTCTTATTGAAAAAGCTGTCAAAAATGGCGACTTAAGCAAAGAGCATTACGCTTTAATGAAAGATAGAATCCTAATGCATGAGGGTAAACCTCAAATATTTGGAAGTCAAATTAAAAATGGCAAATTGTATGATTTAGAAGCGCCAGAAACTGTCAATGAAAGAAGACAAGAAATGGGATTAGAACCTATAGAAGATTATCTAAAAAGATTTGACATTACATTTGACGCTAACTAGAAATACCACACACAACAATACACAAAAACAATAAAAGGTTAAGTACCTGACCCAGAGCCGATAGACATTAACAAAGTCCGCCAAATTTACAATTTGACGGTTAAAAGAAAAATAATGGTAAATTGTAAATTTGGCTAAGTGCTAAAACCGAAAGTAAATGCATTTTTAATCCCTTACTATTCTTATACAAACCGTAGCATTTAAAAAAACTACCCAAAATCAATACCTTCAATCAATA
>CBDTZS010000131.1:0-9348 GCA_965364955.1 uncultured Tenacibaculum sp.
CATTTACCTCGTAAAAAACAATTCTGTCTCGGTAGACATTTCTTCTGAAAATCCGTAATTATTAACGTTAAAACCTTTTAATTCTTCTATTGTATTAACATCATTTTCAATAATATAACGAACCATTAAACCACGTGCCTTTTTAGCAAAAGTCATAATCGTTTTATATTCTCCGTTTTTAAAATCTTTAAAAACTGGAGTTATCATGGGTACTTTTAAAATCTTTTTAGGTAATGCTTTAAAATACTCTGTACTTGCTAAATTAACCAACAACTCACCATCTTTCAATTCTTCGTTTAAATAATTTGCTAATTTATCGTTCCAAAATTTATATAAATTTTCAGTTGCTCCTACTTTTAATTTTGTTCCCATCTCTAAACGATAAGGCTGAATTAAATCTAATGGCTTTAATAACCCATATAATCCAGATAAAATTCTAAGTCTATTTTGTAACGTTGGTATTTTATCTTCAGAAAGCGTGTTTACATCAATCCCTCTAAATACCTCCCCTGTAAAAGCAAAAACAGCCTGCTTCGCATTTTCTAATTCAAACGGAGCTTGCCAATTTTGATTTCTTTCATAATTTAAATTTGCCAATTCATCTGAAATCTTCATTAAATCACTTAACTTTTTTCTAGAAAGTGTTTTTAGTTTTTTATTCAGTTTTACTGATTGTTCTAAAAACCTTGGCTGCGTATATAAACTTGTTGTCGCTTTATTTTCAAAATCTAATGACTTTGCTGGAGATATAATAATTTTCATTCAACTAATATTTAGTGTAAAAATAAGAAGCTATTTTAAAACCTATAATTATTTCTAGTATTTTAAATCAATTGTATTATCAAGAAACTTAATACTTCTTAAATTTTTAATCCATCGTACGCTAAAAACACATTTTCTGGCAATTCTTTTTCAACTTCTTCATGTAGGCCTAACAATTCACTTATATGTGTTAAATAAGCTTTTTTAGGGTTTATTTCAGTAATAAAAGCTAAAGCTTCCTTTAGATTAAAATGTGTCGCATGAGGTTCTTTTCTTAATCCCGTTACGATTAATATATCTAAATTATTTAGCTTCTTTTTTTCTTCTTCTGATATTGTTTTAATATCTGTTATATAAGCAACATTATTAAAACGATAGCCTAAAATTGGCAATCGACCATGCATTACTTCAACTGGAGTTATTTTTACTCCGTCAAGAAAAAAACTCTCGTGATGAGAAATAATATTTGTTGCTACTTTTGGCGCGCTCGGATACCTATTTTCAGTTGCAAAAATATAATCATATCTCCTCTTTAAAACTTCCAACACTCCTTTTGAAGTATAAATAGGTACTGCTCCCATCTGAAAACAATACGGCCTTATTTCATCTAACCCTGCAATATGATCGGCATGCTCATGAGTAAATAGAATTCCGTTAATTGACTCAACATTCTCACGTATCATTTGTTGACGAAAATCTGGGCCACAATCAATCACATAATTAATAGCATCCCAAGAAACTATAATTGAAGAACGTAATCGTTTATCTCGTGAGTCTTTAGACAACGCTACAGGATGCTTACTTGTAAGCATTGGAACTCCAGTAGAAGTCCCTGTTCCTAAAAAGGTAATTTTTATTTGTTTATTTTCTTCCATTATTAACACAAAAATACGACAAAAACTATCTGATAAATCCTATTTTCAGTACATTTGTTATTCGTAACAAAAAATAATATAATGGCAATTACGCTAAAAGGAGATCAAAAAATAAGTACCGTACCTACAACGAATAGTAAAGCTTTAAAAATCAACTTAAATGCTCATATTTATGGAACATTTGCTGAGATTGGAGCGGGTCAAGAAACCGCTCGTAATTTTTTTAGAGCTGGTGGGGCTTCTGGTACTATTGCAAAAGCAATGAGTGCTTATGATAAAGATTTTTCAGATGCCATTTATGGAGTTGAGAATGATAATCGTTATGTTACAGAGAAACGATTAAAAAAGATGCTGAAACATGAGATAGACTTAATTGAAGAACGTCTTGATCGTCAAAAACATCCAGATAAATTATTTTTTAGTTACGCTAACACTGTAGCTACCATTAACTTTTCTAAAAAATTTAAAGGACATGGTTGGATTGGTATTCGCTTTCAATTAGATCCACTTGAAGATTATAACGAAATTATTTTACACCTTCGTTTTAAGGAAACCGATGCTCGTCAACAACAAGAAACTTTAGGTATCTTAGGTGTTAACCTAGTTTACGGGGCGTATTATTTAAATGATAGTCCGAAAGAATTATTAAAATCTTTCTATGATAATATTGATAGTGATCGTTTAGAGATAGATATGGTTAATTTCTCTGGTCCTCGATTCATGTATGTTGACAACCGTTTAATGAGCTTACAGTTAGTAAAAAACGGAATGACAAATGCCGTAATGTTCGGACCAGATGGAAACAACTTACTACCTGCTCAAGTACTATATAAAAAGAACATTTTAGCGCTACGCGGAAGTTATCGTCCTGTTACGAAAGTAAACATGGATATGTTCGAAAGATCTAAACAGATATTCTTAGCCGAAAAGAAAGTTAGTCCAGAGAACACTCAAGTTATTTTTGAGATTACCTTGAGTAACCTTCGTGCTGAAGGTGAAATTAACGAACGTGATTTCTTAGACAGAGCAGAACTACTTTGTGCACTTGGACAGAATGTAATGATTACCAACTACCAAGAATACTTTAGATTGGTTGATTACTTTAGTGAATTTACGAAAGAAAGAATGGGACTCGCTATGGGAGTTAACAATCTAATTCAGATTTTTGACGAAAAATATTATCGTGATTTAAGTGGTGGTATACTAGAAGCTTTTGGTAAGCTCTTTTATCGCGATTTAAAAGTATATATGTATCCTTATAAAAATGAAGAAACTGGTGATTTTATTACTAGTGATAATTTAAAGGTACATCCTAGAATGAAAGAATTGTATAAATTCTTTAAAAACAATGGTAGACTTATAGATATTAAAGATATAGACCAAGATAGTTTACATATTTTCTCTCGAAAAGTATTGAAGATGATTAAAAACAATGAAGAAGGTTGGGAAGAAATGCTTCCTGAAGGTGTTTCTGAAACTATTAAAGAAAAACGTTTATTTGGTTGTTCAAGAAAACGTGTTTAAAAAATCTAGTTTCATTTTAAACCTTTTATTATCTTTAAAGTCTAACAGCTAAAGAACTCTAGTTGACTGACGAACTTACACTTATAATACAGCTACAGGAACCTAAAACAAAGGAAATAGCTTTCAAGCACTTACTATCGCTGTATAAAGAGCGATTGTATTGGCATATACGAAAGATTGTAATTTCTCACGATGATGCTGATGATGTTTTACAAAATACTTTTATCAAAATTTTTAAAAATATTGATAACTTCAAAAAAGAGAGCAAGCTTTATTCGTGGATGTATCGAATAGCAACCAACGAAGCTATTACATTCATTAATAAAAGAGCAAAAGAAAAAAATGTTGATATTACAGAATATCAACAGCAGTTAGTCTCTACTCTAGATAGTGACCATTGGTTTACAGGAGATGAAATTCAGCTCATTTTACAAAAAGCGATTGCGACCTTACCACGAAAACAACAATTAGTTTTTAATATGAAGTATTTTGACGAAATGAAATACAATCAAATTTCAGACATACTAGAAACATCTGTAGGTGCCTTAAAAGCATCGTATCATATAGCGGCAAAGAAAATTGAACAATTTATTAAAAACTACAATTAAACCTTTTGCTTAAATTAAAGTCTTAAAAGAGAGATGGATAAAGAATTAAAAAATAAAATAGAGTATATAAACCAAAAAGCTGGTAAGAAAACGATGTTTTCTATTCCTGAAAATTACTTTGAAGGAATTGAAGATACCATTCTATCTTCAATAGTTACTAAAAAACTTCCTAAAGGGAATCTTTACAAAACTCCTTCAAATTATTTTAATACTGTTGAAAATGACATTTTAACAAAACTAAGCATAGAAACACCCAAAGAAGTAAAAGTTATTTCTTTATACAAAAGAGTTCTACAGTTTATTCCGGTTATAGCTGCTGCATCTGTTTTATTATTTATTGGTTTAAATTATTTTAATACTAGTAGTACATACTCTTTTGATGATATAACCCAAGCTGATATAGCTTCTTGGTATGAAAATGGATATGGAAGTACTAATAATGATGAATTAGCAACAGTTTTAGATTTTTCAGATTTTGATGAAGATATTTTAGCCTCAATAAACGATGAAAACTTAGAAGATTACCTAAATACTATTGACAATTCTACACTTTTAAATGAAATTCAATAAAAATGAAAAAAAATATACTTTTACTATTACTTATAACATTCTTAGGTAATTTTTCGAGTGAGGCACAGTCAAGAAAAAAGAGTTCTGAAAAAATTCGCGCCTATAAAATTGCTTACTTAACTGAGAAACTAAGCTTAACAGAAAGTGAAGCTCAAAAATTTTGGCCTATTTATAATAAATACAATAAAAAAATGATGACTCTTCATAGAGAAGAGCACTACAGTATAAAAAAAAGAATACTTAGTGATGGCGGTATTGATAGTTTATCTGAAAAAACAGCGAAAAAAATTTTAGTAAGGATTCAGGTCCTAAATAAACAACGATATGAAATAAAAGCTTCTTTTCATGATAAGGTATCTAAAATATTGTCTTTTAAAAAGACACTTAGATTAGAAATCTCTGAACATGAATTTAATCGAAAACTTATGCGGAAACATAGGGGGAAAAGAAATAAAGGTGAGAAATAAAAAAAAGAAGCTGAGAAGCTTCTTTTTTTTATTTATTTTTTTACTATCGCTAAACAAACATATAAATCGGGTTTGTTTGCTGTAAATTGTTTTAACCAAATCGTTAATTCATCTATTTCATAGGGCAATAATCTATTCAATGCCTTTTCTAGCTCTTTACAAAATAAGTCTGTATTGAAGCTTACTTTTTTTAATACAGTTTTAGTGTATTCATACATTGCTCTTGCCATACTTTAAGGGGAATTAGTTATTCATATATTACTGAACGTAATTTACGAAATTTTATTCCTATATATATGTTAAATTTTCATAAAAAAACCGAATCTTAATTAAGATTCGGTTTTTAAACGTTTAACTTACAATTTATTATAAGTTATTTACTTTACTTATTAAAGCAGTTGCTTTAGTTTCTAACTCAGCACTTATTGCTTTATAGTGAGCCTTTTTATTCTCAACATTCTTAGCGTTAACCTTTTCTAATAACCCATCAAAAACTGCAATAGCTTCATCAATAACAGCCTCAGATTTTGCTGTATCTTCTTTAGAGTTTAATAACTCATACATGTAACATTCTTCAATAATATCACCTAAAGTATAATTGATATCTTTCTTTAAATTCTTTATGCTTGCCATAATTATAATTTTGATGCAAAACTAATTGTTTTTATCTAATTCAGCTTGAAATTTCTCAAAAAATTGTCCAACATGATATCCATCAACCAACGCATGATTTACATTTACCGCTATTGGCATTAACATTTTATTATTTTCTCTTTTAATTTTCCCAAAAGCTAATTGAGGTACACTATAATTTTTGTTTCCTGAGCTTGGTTCTTTATGACTTGTAAAACTTACCCAAGGCATTGCTGAACAATGAATACAACCCAAAGAATATTTTGGAGGAAATAAATCAACAGAGTTTATAACTCGCTCTTTTTCTTTTTGAAAGTTATTATTAAACTCTTCAAAATCATTTGAAAACTCTACAAATGAAAAACCAAAAGTAGTATCAGGTCTTGCTATTGTAGGCGATGCATTTATAATGTCATAAATAGCAATTTTATCGTCTTCAATTCTATATTTAAAATTTTCAATTGAATTAACAGCTTTCATACAAGCATGAAGATACCGAACAAAAAATGACTCCTTTTTTTCTTTTGCTAATTGATAACAGATAGAAACTTCAACATCAGCAACAACTCCAAAAGCTGGATCTGCTAAGGTTCTAAAATGTTCAAAATGCTGTTTTCTATTCCAGTTTTCAATATTTAAATACCTCATCTATAAAAAAGTTAATACATCTGTAATTTTAGAAATTGTTTTGTAAATGTCTGATTTTTGTTTTTCACTAACTTCTTCATGAGCCCAAGTTGTATGAAAAGGAATGTGTATAGCTGATGCTCCTATTTCAATTAGTGGTAAAATATCTGATTTTAATGAATTACCAATCATTAACAACTCTGAAGCATCAATATCTAAATGCTTTATCAATTTTAAATAATCAGCTTGTTTTTTATCACTCATTACTTCAGTATGGTGAAAGTATTTTAAAATTCCTGATTTATCCAGCTTTCTTTCCTGATCTAACAAATCGCCTTTGGTTGCTACGATCAATTTATAGTTTCCTTGAAGTTTTTGTAAGACTTCCTCTACTCCATCTAACAAATCAATTGGTTGCTCAAGCATTTCTTTACCAATCTTAAGGATTCTACTAATTATTTTTTGATCAGTTTTATAATTTGATAACTCCAAAGCGCATTCAACCATTGATAAGACAAAACCTTTTACGCCATAACCGTAGATTTTAAGATTATCAATCTCTTTTTTATATAATTCTTGATGAATTTTATTTTCAGTTTCATACCCTGAGAGTAATTTTGCAAATTCATTTTCTGCATCTCGAAAATAGGTTTCATTCACCCAAAGTGTATCATCTGCATCAAAAGCAATAACTTTAATCTTATCCATTTGCTAGTAGTTTTTTTGCTTTCTCTAAATCTTCAGGAGTATCAATACCAATGCTTTCTACCGAAGTTTCTATCATTTTTATTTTTTTACCGTCTTCTAAGTACCGTATACATTCTATTTTTTCAGCCGCTTCAATTGGAGTCATTGGAGTATGATAAAAATCAATCAACGCTTTCTTTCTAAAAGCATATACTCCTTTATGTTTATAATAGGTAACATTCAATTCTTTATCTCTATGAAAAGGAATGACACTTCTTGAAAAATAAATTGCAAAATCATTAGAATCTGTAATCACTTTTACATTATTCGGGTTTTCAATATCTTCTAAATCTGTCATCGCTACTTTTAAGGATGCTAAATCTATTTCTTCATTTACATCCTCTTTAAAAACTTGAATCAACTTTGATAATGAAACAGTATCTATAAATGGCTCATCTCCTTGTACATTCACTACAATATCAACCTCTAGCTCCTCAACTGCTTCTGCAATTCTATCTGAACCACACTCGTGTTCTTTTACACTCATTATCACCTTTCCTCCCATTGCAGTTATCGTCTCATAAATAATATCAGAATCAGTTACCACATACACTTCATCAAACAAACTAGCTTGAACAGCAGCCTCATAGGTCCTTACAATTACTGGTTTCCCCCCTAAATCTTTCATCAACTTCCCTGGGAAACGAGAAGCACTGTAACGCCCAGGAATCATTGCTATTATCTTCATAAATTGTATTTATTTACACAATTCAAAGATACATATTTAAACAGTTTATTAATATTCACAAAAACCTGTTTTCTAAAACTTTAACATTACTGTTTTTTACTTTTTCATTCTTTTGTGAAAATTTTTGCTACATTTGACCCTTATGAAAGGACTTATATATACATACACTATTATTTTAAACACTGTCAGCATGATTATGTGTAATACGCGCATGCATAAACAGTATGTATATGTAAAAAAAAGTACCTCGGAAAACAGATTTAAACAGCGGTTATAAAAATCGATATTTAATACAAACTACAAAAGGTGCTTTTTTAACAAAAAGCACCTTTTTTTTATTTAATCACATTTTAAACTTCAACAATTATGAGCACAGTAAAAAACACAAAACGAATTGGCATGCTACTAACAATAATTATGTATTCAGTAGAAAATCCTTTTTTTAGAGAATCTAAATTTCCACCAATAAATCCATAATATCATGAAAACTTACATTGCATCTCAAAACAATTCATTACAATTTACGGTTAACAAAAAACAAGTTAGCAAAAATAAAACGTTAAAAATATCAATTTTATATAATAAGATTGAATCCAGTATAAATTCTTCTATCAATCTCTACAAAGACTCTAATTTAAACTTCAAGAGTATAGAGTTTGATATTATTAAAAAAGCGTATTTAAATGATACCCTTATTATTAAAAATAATATTAAAAAATTAAGCACTACTGAAATTGTTTTAAACATAACAGTATTAAAGAAACAAGAAAAAAAACAAAACATTATTTGTAAAGCCATTTTTGGTTACACTTTACAAAAAGCTTCTTAATTCATTAAGTAGGTTTGGTTGCAGACTCGGAGTTATACTTTGAGTCTGTTTTACTTTATATAAACTTCTAAAAATTTAGCATTCATTACTGTAATATTTATCTCTCTTATGCATGCAGGAATCAGAATGGTTTCTCCCATTTCAAGTTTTTCTTGTTGATTTTCATACTCAAAAATAGCAGAACCTTCAACACATATATAAATAACAAAACTATCTTTATCAAAATGTTCTACCTTTAAGTTTTTTGTTAAATGTAAAAAATTAGTTGTGAAGTATTTACAATCTACAATATTCGATGGACTATTCTTTTTCTTAAGGTATTCAGCTTTGTAGTTTGATTTAGCTGAATAATCTATGGCATCTAATGCCAAGTCTAAATGCAAGTCTCTTTCCTTTCCATTTACATCTTTTCTATTCCAATCAGATATTCGATAAGTAATATCAGATGTTTCTTGTATTTCTGCTAATAAAACACCTTTACCTATCGCGTGTATTCTTCCTGCTGGCACTAAAAAAGTATCTCCCTTCTTTACATAATCAACATTTAGTAATTCTAATTCATTCTTAGATTCAATGGTTTTCAAAAAAGATCGTTTATCCGTTTCTTCAGAAAAACCAACAATCATTTTCGCTTTTTTATCTGAATTAACAATGTACCACATTTCTGTTTTACCCAAAGAATTGTGCCTTCTTTGTGCTAAAACATCATTCGGGTGTACTTGTAAACTTAATCTTTTCTTAGCATCAATAAACTTAATAAGTAACGGAAATTTATCCTGAAATATTTGGTGAACTTTTTCGCCTAAGACATCTTCCTTAAATTCTCTTATAAGGTTATTTAAACTTCTCCCTTTTAAATCACCATTACTAATAATAGAAACATCTCCTTCTACATCAGAAATCTCCCAACTCTCACCAATATCTTTCCTTTCAGATTTTTTATTAAGTAAAGTTTGAAGTTTTTCACCTCCCCAAATTTTTGGTTTCAAAATTGGATCAAATCGTAGTAATTGGTTTA
>CBDTZS010000132.1:0-9277 GCA_965364955.1 uncultured Tenacibaculum sp.
TTTGAACGTTTTACAAGTAGTTCAGAATTATGTTTTTACCTACTAATTAGAACAAGTGGAAGTCGTATAAATGGGAGAAGTAGAATAAATAAAAAGGGGAATAAAAAGTTAGCATTAATAACCGTTTGCAATAGCATAATCAGGGTTAATTTACGAAGACAGCTATAGAAGTGTTTTAGTGAAAAATTAGGTATTATTTATTTGTTTTTTACCAGAGTACTTTGTTAGCTGTTGGCTTTATTCCGCAAAATTGCTAGCGTTAGAAGAAGACATACTCTTTGCCAAGTTTTGGCTTTTAAGCGACTTGGCAATGTGTACGGCTTTGAACGTTGGATTATTCCGATTCTCTGTTTATTGTTTCCATAATTTCACGAAAACTAGCTAATCCAGATTCTATGTTTTCAATAATTTCATTCGCTAAAATGTCAGGGTCTGGTAGATTGTCTAAATCCGTCAAACTTTTATCTTTCAGCCAAAAAATATCTAAACTCGTTTTATCTCTCGCTATAATTTCGTCATAACTATATTTTTTCCATCTACCATCTTCATTTTTTTCACTCCAAGTTTCTTTTCGTTTATTAATGTTTTTTCCATTATACAACTCAATAAACTCTTTAAGATTCTCTTGTCGCATTGGACTCTTCTTCGGTGTGTGATGTACGTTTGTTCTGTAATCATAAAACCAAATATCTTTTGTCCAAGCTTCTTTACTCGCTGGTTTATTTTTGAAAAACAATACATTTGCTTTAACTCCTTGAGCGTAAAATATACCTGTTGGCAATCTCAAGATAGTGTGTAAATCTGCTGTTAACATTAATTGTTTTCTAACTTCTTCGCCAGCACCACCTTCAAACAAAATATTATCGGGAAGTACAACTGCTGCTTCTCCTGTTATTTTTAATTGTGTTTTTATGTGTTGTAAAAAATTTAATTGCTTGTTTGAAGTAGTCTCCCAAAAATCTTGACGATTGTAGCTTAAATCTTCTTTTTCTATTTCGCCTTTTTCATTGGTAAAAGTACTACTGCTTTTTTTGCCAAATGGGGGGTTTGCTAATACATAATCATAACGTTTGCCGTCATCTGAAATTAAAGCATCATTTGGATTGATAAACGATTCTCCATCTATTTCTCCAATGTTGTGCAAATACATATTCATTAAACATAATCTACGAGTATTGGCAACAATTTCGTTTCCGTAAAAGGTTTTGTTCTTTAAAAATTCTTTTTCCTCTCTGTCTAATTTGTTGTTGTCTACAATCCAATCGTAAGCGGCTAAAAAGAAACCTCCTGTACCACAAGCGGGGTCTATAATTGATTTTGATGGTTTTGGTTGTACACAAGCCACAATTGTTTTTATTAAGGCTCTTGGTGTAAAGTATTGTCCTGCTCCACTTTTTGTGTCTTCTGCGTTTTTCTCTAAAAGACCTTCGTAAATTTTACCTTTTATATCAGCACCCATCATTGACCAATCTTCTTTGTCAATTAGATTGATGACTTTCGATAATTTGGCAGGATCTTGAATTTTATTTTGACTCTTTGTGAAAATTTGCCCAAGTGTTCCTTTTTCTGTAGAGAGTGTACGTAACAATTGACTGTAGAAAGATTCTAATTCTGCACCACGTTTTCCTGAAAGCGTTTCCCAATTACAAGTCTCGCTATCTTCTATTTCATTACCTTCTACATCTTTTAGTTTCGGAAATACTAAACCTTTATTATAAGGCGGTTTATTGAGCTCATCTGCCATTTTTAAGAATAGCAAATAGGTTATTTGTTCTAAATAATCCCCATAACCTACACCATCATCACGCAGTACATTGGCAAGGTTCCATATTTTTGATATTATTGTTGAGTCTGTCATTATTCTCTCATACTTTTTAATTTGGCTATAAGCTCATCAATTTTAACGTTTGGATCAACAGAATTATTAATATCTATTACATCATTTATTATTTCATCATTCTCATACATTGAAACTCTTTCTCTTTGTTCTGCTAATCCAATTCTATCTAATTTGCATTTATCTATTGTAAATATACCTTCATCTGTTAAAGCATGATAAGTACTATCTGCTAGAAATTCAATATGATCAAAATAGTCATCATAATGACCATGAATAATGTTAAATGTTGTGCTGTTATTTGGGTAAACATTTTTAGGTGGACACGCATTCATTACTGATTTTGTACTTTTGTTGAAATTACATTTGTGGCAAGACACTACTAAATTAAGCACCTCAAAAGTAAAATCAATTCTTCTATTCTTATCAATAATATGTTCGATTTCGATATTATCAGTTCCTCCATTAATAGGTAATCTACAATAACTACAAGTTCCATTTTGGATATCAAAATAATAATTTCTTACTCTATCTTTTATAGGCTTATATATTGGTTTTTTCCAATCCTTAGCTTCTTGTACAGGATTGTTCTGTAAAATATCTGAATCATCTTGAGATAATATATATTTTTGAGTAATTATCCACACTTCCTTGTCTTTTAATAATCTAGACATCGATAAACTCTTTTTCAACTTTTATAATCAGAGACCTTAATGGATCATTTTCTTTTAGTGATCTTTTAAGATTAGATAATTCTTTTATTTTATTTGTAATTTGACTACTGTTTATTTCTTTTTTAGAGATCTCTTTCAAAAGACTTCCAACTTCTTTAGCTACATAAAAGTTTCTGGTTGAAGGCACGTCAAAAATATTATATAATACATCTTCAGCTGACCATCCATAGGTATTTGTATTAATATCAATGGTTTTTATCTGATTATCCTCTTTTTTTAATCCAATAATTTTAGCAGAATCTCCTTTCAAATCTGAAATGAGAAAATGTGAATGAGTAGCTATTACTATATGACACGAATTATATTCAGGACTTGAAAATAATTGTCTAACAAATTCTAAATATTTCATTTGCCAATTTGGGTGTAAACTAATTTCAGGCTCATCAATAAATACCAGACTTCCTGGTTTAACCGTAGCCATCAATCCAACCATAGTTGAGAAAAAATGAAACTCACCTGAACTTGTTTGTTGTACACCTAATTCTTGCTTTCCTTTTATTAAATTAATGTCTGGTGGGCTTACAAAACCAAGTTTTCTCAATTCATCAATTAAGGCATACTCTTCTTTTAAAAGTTTATGGTCTAAGTCATTATCAATAACATATTTTATATGATTAGCTGAACTTCTATAAATTGGAGTAAATCTTCCATTATTATGTAGACTGTTCATGAAATACACAATCCGCTCTACATAACCACTTTGCTTTTTTAGATATTTATAATGATTAAGTTTAAAAGGAGGAGTAACACTCGAATTCTGGTACTTTCCTTCTATTTCATTAAAAAATGAATCTAATTGCTCTATTGTTAAGTCTCCTTTAAAGAATTTTGTAGTATAAGCAGTTTTATATTGTACTAATATACTACCATCGTATCCTAAAAATTTAGATAAGTTATTAATTCCTTCCTTAAATACATCTGAATTAATTTGTTCAACAATAAATTCAACAGTTTTCCTAACATAGCCTCTTGTACTTGCTTGTTGCGGTCTGCTTCTTACTCCTAAGTATTTGTAGATAGGAAAATCTTCTGTTTCTTTTCCATTTCTTGGTGCAATAAACTTATCTGTTAACATTAATGAATTAGCAATAATATTAGAAGGAAGTGATTTTATAAACTCTTCAATATCTAATACATTATCTTTTCCTTTTTTGTCATCCCACAAGTATAATTTTGGTTTAGGGTATTTATTATGTAAATTCTTTGCTGTTAAACTAATAAAATTAAACTCATTTAGGTTTCCAAACTTGAATAAATATCCATTATTATAAAATTCAAGTGTAAAAAAATATTGAACGCTAAAACTACGATCTTTCATTTGATAAACACCTCTAAACAGTTCCAGTAAACAACGAAATAATTCACTCTTTCCTGTTCCGTTAGAACCAATTAAAACGGTGAAGTAAATGGATTCTGAAGAATCCTTCTCATCAATAAAATTGAAAGTATTATCTCCTAATATCGGATGCCCTTTTATCTCAAGAGATTTTAATTTAAACCCGTTATATATTACACTTTTTGAACTCATTACTTTTTCTTTTCGGATTTTATTCTCTCCAACAATATATCAGCAGGCTCATAATCTTTATGCTGTTTACATTTAGCAATTTCTTCTTTGCTTAACAACGTGCCTTCAAATGCTTTTTTAAGAATGCTTTGGCGTAAGGCTTGGGCTTTTATTAAACTTTCGTTTATGTTTTCTTCTATTTTATCACAAACGGATAATCGACTTTCTATTTCACGGATAATTTGATGTTGTTCCTGTGAAGAGCATAAAGGGAATGATAATGATTCTACATCACCAACTCTTAAATGTTTTACACCAGTACCAATTGCATCTTTTTTAAATCTTTGCTGAAAAACTTCACTTAGAATATTATAAAGTAAATATTTATTCCCGAGTAATTTTTGTGAAGTACGAAGTATCATTGTTCTTTGACCAAGACAAATCTTTGTGTCATTTGGAATAATTGTGGCTTCTCCCATTGGTGCTTCTCTCGTGAAAATTATATCTCCTGACTCTGGAAATACTCTTTTAGACCAAAATTTATAAGTTGCTTCGGAAACGTATTTTATTTTATTTATTAAATCTAATTTACCGTTTCGAACGTTACTCGTTCTAATTAAATAGATTCCATCTTGTTCGTAAGGCGCTGTTTTATTATGGCAATCGATAACAAATACACAGGCAGAAATGAAATTTGTCCATTTCCAAGATTTTGGAAGCTTCTCTTCAGGAAAAGAGGAATTAAGTTTTGTTCGCTTTGTTAGTTTTGTTTTAATCCTTTTAGCTTCATTATTTCCTTCTGCAATTTGGTTTTCTATCCACTTTTGACGCTCCTCTTTTATTTGTTCTAATAAGTGGTCAGCAGACGGTAAATTGCTTTGTTTTTCTCTCCATTCTTTGGTTAATTCTCCTTCAAAAGCTTTTTTCAACACTGCTTGCTTATAGATAACCAATTGGTCTTGTGCTTTTTTAAGGTCGGAAATACCACTATCTAAACTGCTAAACAATTCTTCTATTTTTTTTACAATCGCTTTTTGTTCTACTAAAGGTGGAAGATTAAATGTAATTTGCAATAAATCTCGTTTTGCTAAACTTGGAATAGTTGTACTTTTATCTAAAGATTTAAAATTAAACAGAATACAGAAAAAATAAAGCAATCTATTATTAAGAATTTCTAACGGATGAAATCCAAATGCAGTATCTACATTCCAAAATTTCTCTTTTACATAAATTGGACTATTAATAGTACCTTTTCTTCCAATAATTGTAGTTCCAGGTTCACATAAATATTCATCAGCTCTTCCAATTATTCCTCCACTTCCATAAATAGGGAATTTGCCATTTGAATTGACTACTTTTTTTTGATTTTTACCACTTATTATATCTATAACTTCAGCTAACGTACATTCTTCCCAATCTTCTCTCATTATGCAGTTTGTTTATTTGCGTGAGGGATAGAAGCGGCATCCTTTTTTGTCTTTCTCAAAAAAGATATAGCGGATAGCTCGACCGAAGGGCACGCCCAAAAATTCATTATTTTTAATTCATCATTCATAATTGGTTACGCTGCTAGTACTTCGTTCAGTTCATTAATAATTTCATTCATTTGCTCACCAAATAATTGGTGCATTTTTCCTTTTCCACCTTTGGCATCAAAAGGTGTATAATCTAAATCGTCTATTTCTATATGATAACTGCTTACTACGTGGTCTTTTATCATTCGTAACCAATCTAATTGTTCTGGTGAAAAACGGTTGTGTTGTCCTGTATGTTGTTTAAAAATCCATTTATTAAAATTAGCTTCAATTGTACTGTCATAGGCTTTCAATTCGCTATCTATTCCACAAGCTTTTCTAATTAAAGAAACCAAAGCGGTTAACTCGTCTTTTGGTTGTTTGCTTTTTACTTCTTCCAAAGTTGCATAAGCATCCCAAACGTAATCTGGTGCTAACAAAGGTTTTTCTAATTGCAGTTTTTCCATCACATCTTTAATCATTGTAAACGTGATGTCTCTTCTGTTGTAGGGTTGGTTATAAAAAATACTCAACGCTTTAATTTCGTCTTTGTTTGTTTCTAAATATTGGGTAAAGTCCTTTATAATTTGGGTTGCGCTATCTACAGAAGTGGTATCCCATTCGCTTTTGGTAACAGTATCTATGTTATGACTATCTATAATTTGTTCGTGTTGTTTACGTACATTATCTAAATAACCATTTAATTCTCCATTAAATGTTTTACTAGCTTCTAAAATTAACTGCTCTTGCGCATTCTTTTTGGCATCGGCTAATAAAGCAGGTGTTTGGTCTTGTTTAGGGATTTTCTCAATCTCTAGTTGTGCTTTGGTTTCAATTTCGTCCTGGTCGAATGCTGTAATTAATTCTTTGGTAATTTGTTTTAAGTTTTTACCACCAGAAAAGGCTAACAATCTGTCTTTCTCCTTTTCAGTAATTTGTTTTTCTAAACGAATTAAACGGTTTGCTAATGATAAAAACAAATCTTCGTCTGCGTGCCCAATTGCTACTGCACCCAATAAATCTTTCATTGCCACAGAAGGTTTACGTTCTAAAGGTCTGCTATCTGTCTTTTTAGATTTGGTAGCACCAACTGCATCTACAATAACAAAATGTGTTTTGCTTTTGGCAGTTTTTGATACTAATTGCAAAGTATCTTTATTAATGGTTCTTGTACCACGACCTTTCATTTGCTCAAAATAGTTGACGCTTCTTACATCTCGCATAAACAACAAAACTTCCAAAGGTTTTACATCTGTTCCAGTCGCAATCATATCTACAGTAACTGCAATACGTGGATAATATGAGTTTCTAAAACGGTTTAATATAGATTTTGGGTCTTCTCCTTTTTCAATTAGAGTACCGTTTTTATCTTTTTTGTCTTGTTTTACTTTGTAAGTTACTTTTTTACAAAAGTCGTTGCCTTCATCAAATTCTTCACGAATTATTTTAATAATATCGTCTGCGTGACTATCTGTTTTTGCAAACACTAATGTTTTTGGTACTTCATATTCTCCATTTTCGTCAATTCTTTTTGGGAAAATAGTTGTTTTTAAAGCTCTTTTATATTCTCGAATGATGTTCCTAATTTGACTAGGATTGACAACTTTTTTGTCTAAATCGTTGCGTTTGTAATCGGTATCTTCATCTTCTTGTTGCCAACGTTTTTTACGTGTTAGTTTATCTCGCCTATCTACAAACCAACCAGATTCTATCATTGCACCATTTTGCGAAATATCGGTTTCGATATTGTACACATCATAAGGTACATTTACGCCATCTGTCACAGATTCTTCATACGTGTATTGACTCACTACGTTTTCATTAAAAAAACCAAAGGTTCTTTTGTCTGGTGTCGCTGTTAAACCAATTAAGAAAGCATCAAAATAATCTAATACTTGTTTCCATAGGTTATAAATAGAACGATGCGCTTCATCTATTACAATAAAATCAAATTGTTCAATCGGTACTTTTGGTGTATACTCAACGGGAACTGCTTTTTGTTGTGTTATTTTTTTCTGAATCCACGAATTTTCATTCGGATTTTCTTCTTCAGCACTTTCTTCTAATTCTTCGCCTCTTAAAATAGAGTAAAGGCGTTGTATGGTTGAAATACAAACGTGACTATCTGAAGCAATATAACTTGATGATAAACGCTGTACATTATATAATTCTGTGAATTTTCGATTATCATCATTTGGCTGAAAAGTCATAAACTCTTGTTCTGCTTGTTCGCCAAGGTTTTTTGTGTCAACCAAAAATAAAATACGTTTTGCACCTGCGTGTTTTAACAAGCGATATGTAAATGTTGCTGCTGTAAATGTTTTTCCAGCACCAGTTGCCATTTGAATTAAGGCTTTCGGTCTGTTCTTTTTGAAAGAATGTTCCAAATTATTAATTGCTACAATTTGAGCAGGACGCAATCCTGTTTCATCTAAAGCAGGTATTGACAACAATCTTTCTCGAAGACTTTTATCCTTTTTCAACCATTCTGCAATTGTTTCTGGTTTATGAAAACTAAAAACATGTCGTCCTCTTGGTTTTGGGTCTCGATAATCTGTAAATCGTGTTATTGTTCCTGTACTTTCATAAACGAAAGGCAAAGGGTCGTTATTTAAGTATTTTAGTTTTGCTTTCGCATAGTTTGAAGATTGTTCTTCAACAACCGTAAGTCGGTGTCCTTCATCTTCGCGTTTTGCTTCTATAATTCCGACTGGTTTTCGGTTTACAAACAGCACATAATCCGCAGGACCAACATCAGTTTGGTATTCACGTACTGCAATTCCTTTGCTTGCAGATAAATCAACTTTCTTTTTTGACTGAACTAACCATCCAGCTTCTCGTAGCATTTCGTCTATTTTATCACGAGCTATTTGTTCAGGATTTTGGTTACTATTTTCAGTCATTCACTAGTTTAATTTTTAATTCGTTTCTCGGTTGTCAATTTACATTTTTTTCAGCTAACGGAATGTCGAGCGTTGGCAAAAAATAGCTCTTTTGGTTTTTTAAGCTTTGGCTTGCAGGTAACTCGTTATATGCCTAACATTATTCCTTTTATCCATGTTTTTTAAAAGGGATAAAAGAAGTTTTACTCTTTATTTTCCTTTACTCAATCCTAAAAATTCTTCTTTAAATAAATTAAAGTCATTACTAAGGTTTTCCTCTTTAGTATTTACTCCTTTTATACTAAGTTGGTTTTTATCTAGTGAAGTTGCTGCTTCAGAAGTAAGTATCATTTGTCCTTCATTATAAACTAACCAATTCATATTTAAATCGGTAAAGTTTTGTTTTATAAGGGGTGAAAATCAACATTAAAACCACCATCGCTTTTTAAAAAGCTATGAGAAGCATTCTCTAATTTTGTGAAATTACATTTATAATTCCAACTTTATTTACGGCATTCCGTAATAAATCAAGAAATCTATTTTAAGTAGCTATTTTAAACCTCTTTCTCTTTTAATTCTTACTAAATTAGCTACTGTATCAAACTTGTTCTCAAATTTTGCATTACAACTTTTACCTTGTATTCGTAGATTTCAATTTGCTGCCACAAGCATTTAAAATAATGTGTTCTATGGTATAATTAACCTCAGTGAGTGCTATTATCCATTTTTGTTTGTTAATGGTGAGCAGCTTTATGATATGTCGAGTTTCAATTCGTTATTTCAGTAGTTAGCTAGGTTATTTT
>CBDTZS010000133.1:0-9096 GCA_965364955.1 uncultured Tenacibaculum sp.
TTTATTTGCTAACTTTAGTGCTTAAAACACGCAACTAATCTTATACAACAACGTTGTAAAACATTTTGACCCGTCCTAAACAAACAAACATGGCTCCTGATAAAGTATACCTATTTAATAAAACCATTGACAGGTTTCTTTTTATTGCAGGCTTTATTGTACTAATACTTTTATCTAGATTTCTTCGAGTTTATTATTTCATATAGTAGCTTCAAAAAAATATTTTATAATAGAAAAGATAAAGTCAATGAACCTTTTACACAAAGCAATAGCAAAAACTAATCTAGGTTTATTTCAGCCTTTAAACCCCAAAAAAATTGTTGTATTTAGGCTTTTTCTTGCTTTAATGTTGGCTTACATGTATGCTCCAAGAGGATTATCTCCAGGCTATCCTTTAAATGAGTTTTCTAACTTTAATCAATACTTTTTTAGCGATTCATATTATATATTAATATATGTATTAATTACACTTTTCGCTTTAGGAGTACAATCACAGATTATTTCTATTTTGCTCTTCCTTGTATTATTTCCACACGAATTTTTGCCCGGTGGCAGAGCCAGCAAACAAATTGTTTCATGTGTGCTTTTGTGTTTTGCTTTTATAAAAACGTTGCCTGTTTGGAAAATGAATCAGAGAAGCTTGCAAATATCACAACTTAGTCCAATTTGGCCCGTACGATTAATGCAAATTCAACTCTCATTATTATATGGTGTTAACGCCATAGCTAAAACGACATACAATTATTTAAGCGGTAATGTATTAATCGAAATGTCAAAAAGCTACGAGAATTTTCATATTGATTTATCCGATGGTTTTTTACAAATTTTAGACCTGTCTATACCCGCATACCTTTTAGCTATTTTAACGGTGTTTATTGAATACTTTTTAGCACTTGGTTTTTGGTTTAAAAAAACAAAATGGATTACCATTTGTCTGGGAGTTCTTTTTCATTTTACCCTGTCTTTTGTACTTACCATATTTATGTTAGATTATGCATCTGTATTCTTATATTTACTATTTATAATTCCTTTTAAATTAAAAAAACAATAAAAACATATTTAATACCATTTCTGTTTTGAAATTACTATAAAATAGAAAGTAAAAAAGGGTATTTTATTACGGTAATTTCAATGTATAAATTGTATAAAGAACGATTTACAACACAGTATATAAAAAACAGCAGTTAATTACTAAACCAAAGTTGAATTCTTGTCTATATACTGAAAATATAAAGCATTTTTGTCTACTACTTTTCATACACTAAACATTACCATTCATTGTGAAACGAACAGTTAAGTAATTAAATTAAGAATTTGAAATAATATTTTATATGAAAAAAACAACCTTAATTATCATTGGATTAGTTTGGATTTTAGCTTTAATAATTTTAATATTATCTCTGACTGACTTGTATCCGAATAATGTTTTTAGTGAATATCGCTTAATCATCGGAATTGCCTTTATTACTATAACTGGACTTTTAAAACCTATTTACAATTCTGTTATGAATAAAGCAACATAAGGAGTGAGAACGGAAAAGTTTGCGGAATTGAAAAAGTTTACGGCTTAAAATGCTGACCGAACTCGCTCAAAAGCTGAATAAAGCAATCTGAATCTGATTGAAAACTTGAAGATGAAAAAACTACGAAATGGCAACACCGTATATAATTTATTGCTAGTTCTTGCCAACTTACAAAAATCCTCACAGATTTTGAACTGCCTCCAAAAAGTTTAGACACTATTTGGTTTGTATTTGCTAAATTAGGTATTTAAAACACGCTACGTTCCATACACAAGACCGAAATGTAATTAGAAAAAAGACGTCAAGAATATGAATATTAAAACCTTTATTGTAGATTCTTTTACAAACATGCCTTTTAAAGGAAATCCAGCAGGAATATGCCTCTTAGAAAAAGCTATAAGTATTGAAATAATGCAGTCAATTGCTGCTGAACTAAATTTATCCGAAACCGCTTTTTTATTAAAAGGAGAAAACAACAATTTTACAATAAGATATTTTACACCAACAGTCGAGATTGATTTTTGTGGTCACGCAACTTTAGCAGCTTCAAAGATAATTTTAGATAAATTCAGTAATGAGACGGTCAATTTTACTACTTATAAAGGATTGCAATTAAGCGCTAATATTGAAGGCGAATATATAAAAATGTTATTCCCATTATATGAAACAACTGATTATATTACAAATCAGAAACTTAATGATGCTTTTGGTATAGAAAGTGCTCTTCCTACAAAATTTTCAAAAGATTTGGATATGCTTATCATTGAAGTAAAAGATAAACAAACTCTTTTGGATATAAATCCGGACTATCAAAAAGCCATTGAAAGCTCAGAAACTATAAAAGAAGTTGTTATAACTTCAAAATCGGAAGATAAAGATTATGATTTTTATTCAAGATGTTTCTGCCCTTGGATTGGAATTAATGAAGATCCAGTAACAGGTGCTTCCCATTCTGTTTTGGCAAAATATTGGGGTACTATTCTAAATAAGAAAAAAATGTCTGCCTTTCAATTATCAAACCGTGGAGGATTCTTAAAACTAAATATAATAAGTGATACAGAGTTGGAAGTTAAAAGTAATGCCAGAATTGTATTTGAAGGAGAAATGAAAATATAAAAAGCATATAACAATGGCTCTAATTAATACAGGTTTTAGTGCTTTAAACCAAGTCCCCCAAATCTTTTGATTTGGCCTTAAAATGAAAAGATAAAATAAAAGTTTTGGCTAATTACTTAATCCGAAATTCAGTAATTTTAATAGCCGTACTAACCATAGCCTGAACGTTATGCTACATTAAAAAAAACCGACCTAAATGAGAAAGTATATCTTGATAACAATACTGATTTTTACTATTATTTCTTGTAAAGAAAAAAAGAAATCGAATAATATTGAAACTACCACTATTGAAAATTTAACACCAGGACCAATCGTAAACAAATCTTTGAGTAAAGAACAATTAAAAAAAATTGGATTTATACAAGAAGCGTTTAATGAAGTTTTCCCTGTTTCTCTTGACAAAACAATTACAAATTTCAAACGAGACCAAAATCCCGATAGTGAAATTAATATTTGGTTAAATATGGCTAAAACTTATAAATCGTTTTCTTTAGAAAATTCTGGACTAGAAAAACTTGAAGCTCGAAAAGAAGCATTTAAATTGATTTTAACCCGTTCAATGATATCTGAAAAAGAAGTTATAAATAGTTTGGAATTAAAACTTCTAAGCCAAAAGGAAGTTAAAGATATTTTAAACAATTACACATTAAAAGCTAAACCGATTAAAGTTGAAAAAAATAACGAAAACACAACAACGTTGTAAAGCATTAGAGAAATGAGAAAAATAATATTTATTATTTGTTTATTATGCTCCGTAATATGTTTTTCTCAACATACAGAAAGTTATCTTGGTTTTGCAAATCATTTTATATTCTTAGATTCTTCGAAAGTAGAAACTAAATGGAAAAACGGTATAACTAGAGAGTTGAAAAACAATGTGAAAATCGATTATAAAAATAGAAAATATGAATGTTTAACTGGAGAGTTTTTACAGTTTAATAAAAAGGGAATTAAAAGAACCAAATCATTATTTGACAAGTATGGAAACTATTTGCATTACATTTTTTTTGATTTGGACGGAAATATTATTCATAAAAAGACCACTATCAAAATTGACTTCAATAGAAAAACAGAATTAGTTGAGACAACTATTAATGAGAAAGAATTTATGAAGACAGATAGAGAAGTCTACCTATATAAAGAAGGAAATAAATTGAATGGTAAAAAAATAGGTAAATGGTTAACCTATGATTGTAGCGGAAATATAACAAAGGAAAAAAAATACTCTGAATAAAAATACACTTTACAACAAAACCCAAAGGGCATTGCTTAGTAATTTACTAGTTTATTAAATTCATAGAAAGCTAAAATATTTAGGTATATTTATAAATTAAAAGCAAAATCAACACAACGTTTCTTAGCCGAAACGTTAGCTCTTATTTTACAAAAAATGAATCTATTGACTAAATTCATAGAAAAGAATACTTCAGGAAAAAAGGTCTTAGGGCTTTTTATTCTAACTAATGTCGTTTACATCTTCATGCTAACCGTTACGATTCCCAAAACAATGAAATTCTCTAACGGAATGAAATTGTTAGATATGATGCCAACAGGATATGACTTGAATTATGTAAACGAATTATTCAACTCGCTCGGAAAAAATGGTCGTGAGACTTATCTAACCAGCCAAATACCTGTGGATATGATTTACCCACTACTTTTCGGACTGACTTACTGTTTACTTTTGGGATATTTCTTAAAAAAAATAAACAAACTCAATAGCCCATATTTATATTTATGTCTACTTCCTGTAATTGCAGGAATTTCAGATTATTTGGAAAATATCGGAATAATTACAATGTTGAATAGCTATCCAAACTTGACACAGGTTTCAGTAAGTACAACAAATACCTTTTCAATTTTAAAAAGCATTTCGACAAGTGCATTTTTCATAACCTTGATAATTGTGGTAATATCACTTGGATATACAGCTATGAATAAAAAAACAAGTGCTAATTAATACGGATTTTGGCGCTTACCCGAAAGCTTAGAGCTTTAAACCAAGTGCGCCAAATCATTTTGATTTGGCTTTACAAGAAATAAAATAAAAAAATGCTCGAAATCAGAAATTTCATTAATAATATTTCTCCAATGAATGACTCTGATTGGATTCATTTCTCTTCAAAACTAAAAGAAGTAGAACTAGAAAAGAATACCACTTTATTAAAAGTTGGAAAGATTGAAAACCATTTATCCTTTATTTCCAAAGGAATAGTTCGGTTTTACATTCCAAGAGAAGACGCTGATTTAACTTTCGGGTTTTTATTTGAAAATGAATTTGTTACAGCCTATGATTCCTTTTTAACACAAACTCCCTCTGAATACCAAATTGAAACGTTAACAAAAACCATTTTGTGGCAGATTTCAAATAAAGATTTACAAGAAGTTTATAAAAGAACTAACAACGGAAATATTATTGGACGAAAAATGGCTGAAAATATGTTTTTGATAAAATCAAAAAGAGAACTTTCCTTATTAAGTAAAACAGCAGAAGAACGATATTTAGACCTATTTTCTGACAGACCAAAATTATTACAACAAATTCCATTAAAATATATTGCTTCATATATTGGGGTTACTCCACAGGCATTGAGTAGAATAAGAAAACGCATTACTTAACTTGGGTTCATTCTTTTTATTCATTCTTTGCTGACCTTTGTGTTTCAATAATTAAAAAAATATGAAACCATTAATTGTCCTTTTATTAAGTTTTACAATCTCTTTATTTGTTATCAAAATTGCAAAAAAAGAGTATAATTATATACTATCAGCAAGAATTTCAATGTCAATAATGCTCGTATTTACTGCTATTGGACATTTTGCATTTACAAAAGGAATGTCTATGATGATTCCCAAATTAATTCCTCATAAAGAGACATTTGTTTACTTAACAGGAATATTTGAAATTTTGCTTGCAATAAGCCTTCTAATCCCTAAATTAATATATATATCTGGATGGACACTTATTATTTTCCTTCTACTAATGTTACCTGCTAATATTTATGCTTCTTTAAATAATGTGAACTATCAAAAAGGAACATTTGAGGGGAATGGTCTTACCTATTTATGGTTTCGAATTCCATTACAATTCCTGTTTATTGTTTGGACTTATATTAGTACAATCCGAATTTAATAGCTAAAAAAAGCAAGTGGCTAACAGTGTGTAAAAAAACATAGGGTAGTTTAAGCTTCTCGAAAAGTTTGTGCTTTTTTACTAGGTCTTCTAATATAAAAATCAGTCTTTAAAAATCTAAAAGGTAAAAGGTAAATATTTATATTTGGCTTAATGTTAGATCGAAACATAGTGCTTATCACCTGCCCTACATTTCTTATACTAATGATGGTGCATAATTTGAACTGATAATAAAATTAAGATAATGGAAAAATCAATTAATTCGAAACAAAATAAAATGCCAAGTGGACTCGTTGAATTTTATGCAATGCAGCTGGCAGATAGTTTTTCGAAGGGAGTCTGGACACCACTAACAGCAATTTACATTCTAGCTTTAGGAGGAAATATTCTTCATCTAGGAGAGCTTACAGCTGTGTTTGGAGTTGCTTACACAATAGGGAGTTATATTGTAGCAAAAGTAGGATATCGATATCGATACAATATCTTGCCAATCACTTATGGATTTATTGCTATCTATTACCTTGTGTTGATTTTCGTTAACTCAATTGATCAGCTTTACATTGTAATGTTTTTTGGCAGTTTAGCAGCATCACTAATAGGCCCAAGTCTAAAGGGTATTCCGTTAGATTTTATTGACCAAAACGTGTATGTAATCTTTCAACAGAGACAAAAAATGTTGATGAGCATAATCATAGCGATTGCGGGGTATTTAGGAGCGCTATTTATTCATCACAGCGGCAATCATGCGCCTCATATATCACAACAAATTACAGTCTTTAAATCTATTTTTATTAGCCTGTTTATTTTCAGCTTAGCGGTGTTTATTTATTCCATATTTTTCTTAAAGCGATATAAGTATCATCAAATTGATTAACGAGAAAGAAACTGAATCGATTTTAGTAAATTTAATACTGACAAGTTGAGTTACCGAAACCAAAACCTTGAAGAATGTGCCACGAAAAAACTGTAAACGAATTATGTATATGAAACAATAAGTCTTACTCAGTTCTGTTAATTTTTTATAAAAATAATGAAAGCACAACAATAGGTATAATGCATATGTACCTTGCGGTTGTAAACCTACCATGGGCTAACCGTTAGCAACAATTACAAATGATAAACCAAATTAAATTGATTTTAAAATTTAAATATTATTATATAGTTGGCTTACTTGTATTGGCATCTTGTAATGAAACGAAGAAATTTAAACCAACAACAGATTTTTGCTCAAAAATTCATAGAAACGACAGCATAACACTTTCCAAAGAACTCGAGGACGTTGCTGAGCTTATGCGAACTAAAACTGGAGTTTATGTTCTTGAAGACGGAAGCGGTTCTATGGTCGCTAGGGCATGGTTAACTGAATATGCTGAAAGAACTATAGATATTCAATACTTCATTTTTTCAACAGACAATGTAGGTCTTATTGCTTGTGATTATTTAATAAGAGCTGCCGATCGTGGAGTTAAAATAAGAATTATTGTTGATGATATTATGGTTGATTCTGATATCCAAGATATTCTAACTTTCGATTCGCATGAAAATATTACAGTAAAAATATATAACCCTGGAGTTAATTTAGGAAAGAATATTTTTAATAAAATTCAGAAATTTGCTACAGATTTTAGATCTGCTAATCAACGCATGCACAACAAAACGTTTATAGTAGACGGTAAAGTGGTAATTACAGGTGGACGTAATATTGCAGATGAATACTTTGATTATGATCATGAATATAATTTTAGGGATAGAGATATTCTACTATTAGGTAAAGAATCAGAAAATGTTACTACATCATTTAATGAATTTTGGAATAGCCCATTAAGTAAAAAGGTTACAAGTATAATTAATGAAAAACCTGAAAATATTTATTCAGAAAATAGATTTGATAATCTACATGAGTATGCTTGTAATCCTGATAACTTTTGGCCACAAGTTCGCGAAAGAATAAAGGCTTTACCAACTACATTTAATACCATTAAAAATTCTGAAAAACTAGTGTGGTTAGATAGTGTATCGTTTATTTCAGATAACCCAGGTAAAAATGATGGAACAAATGGTTTAGGTGGTGGAGGTATTTCAACCACTGCTTTAATTGATTTAGTGAAAAATGCCAAATCATCTATAGATATTCAAACGCCATATTTAATAACCACTGAATTAGCTCAAAATCTATTTCGAAAAGCCGTTAAACGTGGTGTAAAGATTAGAATACTTACGAATAGCTTAGCTTCAACAGATAATGTAGAGGCTTTCAGTAGTTATCAAACAGATAGAAAAAAATTGCTAAATACGGGTGTTAGAATATTTGAATTCCGTCCTGATGCGGCAGAACGTACAAAAATAATGACTGGAGAATTACAAGAAAAATTAGACTATAAACCAATATTTGGGCTTCATGCCAAATCTATGGTTATCGATAATAAAACAACTGTTATTGGTACATTTAACCTAGATCCTAGAAGTGCTAATTTAAATACTGAATGTATCGTTATTGTTCATTCTGATAACGTTTCTAAAGGTGTATTAAAAGGTATGGAAGAAGAATTTAAACCCGAAAACTCCTGGGAAACAACATTAGAATATAATCCTGATTCGGAGGTGAATAAATTCAAGCGTTTAAAAACTTGGACAAGAAAAATACTTCCCAAAGAAATTTTATAGTATACACAAAACTCCTGCTAACAACCTATATAACACATTTTAAACGCACTATACACTAACCATTGTAGCTCATTAAAAACTATATTATTGTATATTGGAATATAAAGCACTATTTTTTTTCTGATCTTCCAATGATTTCAGAATTGCAATGTAGACATACGTTTTTCATTTCTTTTTAAATAAAAGTTAATCGTATAATATTCGAATATTATACGATTAAAATACTATTATGGTTTTTGAATACAGCTCTTTTACGAATCCACTAAACACATACCATTCAGTAATTTACTAATTTAAAAATGATTGGAATACAATTTTATACGGATAAGGTAATTCTGGCATTGATAAAATATTTCTTTAAGTGAACTATCTACTATACTACTTGTCTGTAAAGCTCGAATAAGGTATTTAAACCATAAATATTTTCCAAAACGTAGTACACTGTAAGACGCTAATAAAATCGTAGTAGCAAGTTATTGCTATAGTTTTTCGCTTTATGTGTAGCAGATTTTCAACGAAAACAAAAATTATTGCAACAGCAGCAACAAAAGATCAACAGAGTTTAAAACTGTTGCAACAAAAAAGTTTAAATACTTAAAATATTTACTAAATTAGTTGCTCATATAATAGATATATAGTTAATATTAACTATATATCTTT
>CBDTZS010000134.1:0-9070 GCA_965364955.1 uncultured Tenacibaculum sp.
GTTTGTAATATAATATTTTTAAATAGAAAAAGAAGAGAACTATAACGCGTTTTAGGATAGAGACTCAGTACACGTGCGTGTATGTTTCTTTGCGTTGATTAAGCACTTAATTAGTAAATACAAACTAATAGAGAGTTTGCGAGGATTTTGGTAAGTAGAGTAGAACTAGGAATTAATTATACACAATGTTCTATCTCATTTTTATTCTTTCCGTATCCAATATTGAGTCCTTCCAAAAAGAGAAAATCCAAGATAACCTCTTACTTTCAATTTGTTATTATTTATTAACTTTAAATAACACTTGTAAGTTTCTCCATTTTCTGGATCTAGAATAGAACCGCTATTAAATTCCTTTCCATCTTTTTTGATGTTTTCGATAATAACCAAGCCAATTATTGGTTTATTTTTGTTTATTCCTTTACATGTTTCGCAAATGGCATTTTTTTCACTAGTAAAACTTTTAACTATTTTGGCGAAATAGATATTATTTGTTTGATACACTTCAATGACTGCTTTTTTTTTTTTGGTTTTGTCATCATAAGTTTCCCATTGTCCAACAATCGTTTGTGCATTGGTAGTGATGCTTAAAGTAATGAGAAAAAATATGTATAAATATTTCATTATTGTATGATGTTTTATATTGTTTTGAATACTATTATTGAATCCTTTTTTTTGTTAAAATATTAAAAGTTAGGATTAAGAAAAGTAAAGCTATAAATTCTAAAATTACTCTAGCCCAATGCCAATACCCCCAAATTTCTAATTCAGATTTTAATTGTGATGCATTAAAAGAAGCATTATAAAATTGTTGATTAGTTTCTTTAAAATAGATGTAAAATAAAGCTACGCCTAAAAGAGTAAAAAAAGCGGAAATAAGTGAATATGTTAACGCGCTAGATTTCTTATAAAAACAATAGATACTGATACCTATTGGAATCAATGCAGCAATAATAGTTAGAATTGTATAAAACCTTCCTATTATGGGGCCAAACTGCGAATAGTATTCATAAAACTCGGCAGTAGATAAGGTTTTCCAATATGGAACTAATAAGAACCCTTCGGTAATTTGACTTCCGAAAAAAACGGAGAAAACTGTGATAAAAAAAAATACTAAAATACGGTTCATCGAATAATTGTTTTATAATTAATAAGTATCATTATTCTATTTTTAATAATAATACAATTGAAATCATTTTGATCTTGGGCAAATTTCAATAATTACTAACATTCCGACATTTACATATGTAAATAAAATTAAGACTCCTTTAGTTTTCTTCGAATTCTACTTAATTGAGTTGCAGATATACCTAAATAAGAAGCGATATGATATTGTGGAATAATCAACTCTATTGAAGGAAATGTTTTTCTCATAATTAAATACCTTTTGTCAGCATCGAGTAAAGCCATTTCAATCTCTTTTTGTTCTTTCTCTAAAAAATAAAATTCTGCAATCTTTCTGCCCAATCTTTCTAAATCATGAAATTTATCATACAGTTTTTCTAAATCCTCGAAATCGGCAACAAGAATTTCACAATCAGTTAAGGCTTGTTGTGCTATTTTATTTGGTTGTTTGGTGAGTAGAGAAGTGTATGCACCAATGATTGAAGGAGCCACAAAAAATTGCTTGTTATATTCTTTTCCTTCTTGATTTAAGAAAAATGCCCTAACAATTCCCTTTTTCAGGAATCCTATTTGTTGAGCATATTCACCTTCTTTAACAAAAAAATCATTTTTACGAAGTTGTAAAGGTTTAAAACACTTTTCGAGCTCTTCAAAAGCATCTTTCTTGATCGCATTAATTTTATTTATATACTTTAAGAATTCACTCATTTTTCAGGCATTAATATAATTTAAGTAAAGAAATAAGAATTTTTCCAATTTAATATTACTTGCTCAAAAAAAAATCTGATTTCATCTGTCCATTGAAATTGCACAGAATGGTTCGTATAGAAATAGTTACGGGTTTACGTGAGAGAATTTTCCATATGAAAATTAGAAGTAAACTTCCAACTACCTTTGGTTAAGGCCAGAATGAGTAATTATTTTTATACATTGTTATCCAACGTTTTTTATTCTTTTGAATATTCATTTCAGTTTTACACCATTGATTTATTACAGTAAGTTGCTTTTTCAAAATCCCTAATATTGATTGAAATAATAGGAACGTCAGGGAACATTAATGTCAATTCAGTAATAATTCTTTCCGATAAATTCTTTTTTTGAGAAACGGTCCGACCTTCCATAATATTCGCAAAAATGTGAATAAAATCATCTTTAGTATTTCCGATATTATAGTATTCAAAAGGATTGATTCTTACCTTAATATCTCCTTTGTCAAAAAGATTAGTTGATTCGGCAGTATCATATACTTTTTGAATAATTTCTTTTGGTAATTTTATTTTTATAATGTTTTCAGAACAATCAATTACAAAATGTGGCATAAATTATTTTATTTCAGGTGTTGGTTTTAATGTTGGAATACGTGTGTGATTTATTGCGGTAAAAAGTGTGATACACTTTTCGCTGTTGCGGAAAGATAATTAATTCGCGTGAATTCCGATTAAGGAATTCCGTAGCAATTAATTATACATTTTGTTGCCAAACGTATTTTTCTTATGTATTAAAAATTAACTTATCTAAGGATAATGTTCTTACTACAGAGTAATACAGTTTTTAGAAAATATACCCCTCCTTCAATTTATACTCCGTTTTAAGAGTTTTGCAAAAGAATGATTATATTTTGTTTATATTTATCTGTTTTGTAGATGAAATTAACAGTATTATATACTAAACAACTCTTAGATACAAACATGCCTAATACATATAAATACTTATGAAAAATATACTTCTTGTTTTTGTACTACTATTTACTACTCTTCTAACGGCACAAAAAAAAACGACTGTACCTGATTCTCAATATGAGGTTAAGCGTACTATTTATGAATCGTATTTAACCAAAGAAGGTGTTTTAGTTTTAGCGACCAAAAATGGAGTATTAGGATTAAAATCTAATAGTATCGAACCTATTTTTAATTTCACAGATTTTGGAAAGGTATTACCTGAAAACTTATCATTTGTTCGAAACACACCCTATCTCATCATAAACAAAACCAATGAGGCTAATAAAATGATGTCAAAAAGTGCGTTGATCAATCATAGGACCGGTAAAACTGTTTTTAATACCAAAGTGAAAGGATGGAAATACGTTAGATTAGATGTGTTAATGGCACAAAACAAACTAGTGGTGACTGGATTCCGAGACAAAACGGGAAAATGGAAATTAGGAACTGCAGTTTATGACTTAACTACCGGAGAGCAGGAAGGTTATTCGCGTCTAAAATTAAATGATTTTACAGGAAGTCGTCCGTTTTTACTGAAGGATGAATTAATTTTATCTACCCATAATAAATTAAAAAAAGTTGACCTTATTAATGGTTCCGAATTATGGAGTTTAAAAGCGAAACGCATTAATAACATCGTTACTAACCAAGCTGAGAAAGGGTTTTATGGTTTTGGAGTACAGGGTGTTCATAAATTTGGAGCTGGTGGTGATTTGTTATGGGATGCACCTTTTGAAGTTGGTGGAACGGTTTCTAAAATTGAATTTTTAGACCAAGGTTTGGCTATTGTAAATCAAGATAAAAAAACTTCTAAAAGCTTTGGGAAAATTCTTGGTAGATTTATAGGAGCACCCTCAAAGAAAAGTAAGATTATATCTTATATCTCTTTAATAAATACTGACAACGGAAAAAGTCTTTGGGAAAAATCTATTATGTTTAATGGTAATCTTCAACATTTTTACAACATGGAAGATGGTATCCTTTTTGGGTCCGACGAAGGTGAAATCAATATAATATCTTATGAAGGGAAGCCCATATTTGAAAAATCTTTAACAGTAGGAAAGAACATTTTGGCCATGACCCCTGTTCCATTGGGACTGCTTTATATTAGTTCTGAAGAAACGAATATTGTTGATATAAATTCTGGTAAAGGAGTTTTAGAACAACCATTAAAGTATCCTGGCGCCAAGGCAGTTAGTTCAGCTTTTGATAGTAAGAATAATCGATACCTTATAAATGTAGATAAAAAACTCTATGGCATTGACGCTAAAACAGGTACTGTAGTCAATTTAACAATTTCTAATTTCAAAGGTGATGAAATTCCTACTGCCATTGAAGTCCGTAAAGAAGGCATTCTTTTAACTTCTTCACAAAACATGAGGCTTTTAGACTGGGATGGAAAAGAAATTTGGCATCATTTTTACCGAGCTGGAGGCTATAAAATTTCTGATATAGAAATAGCGCAAGCTGTAAAAAGAGCAAAAAAAGTAACTGCGGTAACGAATAGAATTCAAAATATTTATAGCGAAGCTACAAAAGATAAAAAAGTATCCAATACACAAAGTGATATTGCAAGTAGGCTATTCGCTCTTGGGAAAATGCTTGGTTCTAATAATGTTGCTGAACGTATGATAAGACAACGAGATTTTCGAAGTAGGGCTTCATCTGCTACCAAAAATCATTATTATATATTCACATTATTAGATGATACAAATGCACTTATAAAAATAAATAAAGACACTGGAGAAATCGAGAAGACGATTTTTATTACAGGTTTAGATCCTGAATACCATGTAGATAGCGAGAGTGGTTCTCTTTATTATAAAGCAGGCAAACAATTGATCTACGTTTATGATTTAAAGAAATAATAAAATCAATTACCTATAAAAATAAAATCCACAAATATATTTCAGATTAATCACCCAACGAACCAGTTGATTAGTGACTGATTTGATGGACTTTTAATTCCGCTATCGATTAATTCAGAGGATCTAATATCGAAAAGTAGAACACCTTTTTCGGTAGCAAAAAAGTGACTATTGGAGTTTCAACCTTTGTTCTCGTGTTTAGGTAAACCTATTTATGGTGAAACGATGCTATAGAGATTTTTGGCAATGAGAAATATTATAAAATAAAAATTAGCTTCTGGGCCCAAGCACTATTAGTTATTAACCCAATTAGACTGAAAGGGAGTAGAGTTTTTTAATGCTGGGTAACGTTTTCGCTAAAAGGCGTTTTAATGCTTTTTAGGTTTTGTTGTATGCTTTTCTTTGTTCTTTACAAAAATCAATTTATTTTTTCTTTTTGGATTTTCTCTTTGTTCTAGTTCAAAGCTTCCAATTGATTTTATTAATGGTGTTAGCTTTTCAAACCCATAATTTCTTGAATCAAAATTGGGTTGTTTTTTTTGAAGTAGGCTTCCTACATCTCCAAGAAATGCCCAACCTTCTTCGTCTGATAAATCAGTTATAGTCGTAGAAATAAGTGAAATAACTTTTGGCGTAATTTTATCTATAATATCCTTTGCGTTATCTTTTTGACTAACACTCTCTTTCTTTTCGGTTTGCTTTCTAATAATTTCAATATAAATGAATTTGTCACAGGCTACAATAAAAGGGTTCGGTGTTTTCTTCTCACCTATTCCGATAACTTGCATACCAGCTTCTCGTAATCTGGTAGCTAGTTTTGTAAAGTCACTATCACTTGAAACAAGACAAAATCCATTTACTTTTTCAGAGTATAAAATGTCCATTGCATCGATTATCATAGCGGAATCCGTAGCGTTTTTACCGGTGGTATATGCATATTGTTGAATTGGAGTAATTGCGTTTTCTAGCAAGAGGTTTTTCCATTTTGACAAATGAGGGCTAGTCCAATCACCATATATCCTCTTGATCGTAGGGTTTCCATACTTAGCTATTTCTTCCATCATTTCTTTTACATGAGCAGATGGAATATTGTCACCGTCTATTAGTACGGCCAAGTTTGAATTTGTATTCATATTTAGTGTATTACTCAATAGTTGCATTCTAGGTTCTAACGCAACAAATGTTTTTTTTTAGTGAGTCTAAACTACAAATTTTAGTTCAGAATCGATAATTTCTATTACAATTTTAATGCCTGTAAATATAACAAGGCTTAGCAGAGAAATGTACAAGTAAACCGTAGTAACAGGAAAGAGTGAAAAATTAGCATTAATAGCAGTTTGTAATAAGCTTTTAAAGCAGGCGTTTGCAATGGCAAAATCAGGATTAATTTACGAGAACAGCTATAGAAGTGTTTTAGTGAAAAATTAAGTATTATTTACTTGTTTTTTACCACAGTAGTTTGTTACACACTGGCGTTTTCGATTATTTCATTCATTATTTCGTTAGGTTGTTTCCATTTTAATTGCTTAAAGGGAGTTAGGTTTAGTTTTTTTGTCATTTCTCGGATTACTGAAGAATTAAAAATTTCATAGTCATACTTGAAATAATCTATTTTTGAAATATTATAATTGACTATTCCTGTAATTTTTTTGTCATTATCTGTTGCGTAGAATTTCAGTTCTCCAACTTTGTCTACAAGAAATTCTGCATTAATTTTTATTTCTTCAAAATCCAATTGAGCATAAAAATTCTCAAGAAATGAAAGATGTATATTGTCTAATTCAGTAGTTGAGAATTGGGGAATAATCACAGAGTAAAAGCTTTTTGAGTTAACAAAAATCAAACACTTTTTTTTTGTAATATATAATACAGAAGCATTCCATTTTCCGAAAATATTTTCAACACTAAGAGTTTTGTCCTCAACTCTTTTTTTGATGATTTTTTCAAGTTTTTTAGTTGTGAAAATTTCTGTCATATGCTAGTGTGTAACGTGTTTCTTTAGTTTGTAATATAATATCTTTAGGAAGAAAGAGAGGAGAACTATAACGTGTTTTAGAATAATGCTCCAGTACGTGTATGATTTGTTGCGTGTTTAAACACCTAATTTAGCAAATACAAACCGAATAGAAAAAATCCGTGAGGATTTTCGTAAGTAGGCGAGTACTAGTAATGAATTATACACGCGGTGTTGCCAGCAGTTTTTATTTCTTCGGTAAATATAATCTCATATTCTCAATTTCTAATTCGTCCAAATGTCCCATTTTACTTTCGTCTTTTGTGATTAAGTGTAAATGAATGTTTAAGTCGTGATGTGTGAAAATGCCTTTGTGTTCCGTTGAGAAAAATCCAATAATCGTTGCTTTTTCATCTTTCAGTTCGTAATTGGTTTGTCCTTGATGAGCTTCCTTTGGTGATAAAACCTTCGTTCCTTTAGGTAAATTTTGAATATGAATGATTGCTTTTGAAATTTTTCCTGTCAGTTTGAAGACAAAAGGTCTTTTGAAATCGGTCGTCTTTTCGTCCACTAATTTTTCAATGTCTTTAATTGACTTAACATTCGATGCTAATTCTATTTCATTCCATTCGGTTACATTGGCATACACCAAGAAAGGTGCTGAGAGATCAAATGTTTTTTCAACCGTCATAGTTGAATCGGACGTGACTTTTGAAACATAACTTTGTCCATCATTTATAAGTAATTCTCCGGTCAGATAACTTTCTGGTCCAAGTCCATAAAGTCCTTTTTTATTAGAAATAGTATCGAGACTAATACTTCCACTTAATTCTCCTTTCCACATAACATTTTTCATCGCTCCCACAATATTAATGTCTGAATAGGTTTCATTATATTTGGTTTTCTTCTTGTCAGAATTGCAACCAAATATTCCGATTGTTAGAATTCCAATTATTACTTTTTTTATCATAGATTTCGTTTTTCTCAAATTGTTTACAACGGTTAGTATAAGAGCAGTGGCGCATTAATATACATTAGCTTTTCAGAATGAAAGATACTTAATTAAAACAAAATTGGGGTTCAGTTTAGCACCTAAATAGCTATTGCTTTTATACATTGTTATATGACCTTTTTATTACAAAGTTTTGGTTTTTAGTATTTAATTAACAAATTTTAGTCTTTTTTTATGCTAAATTTAATTGTGGAGTCTTATCAATAATTGGTTCTTTTAAAATCTGAATTTATATATTATTAATTAACTCCCAACTAGATATCTGCTATAATTTGGAAATATTCTTTTTATAAACAGCGTTGTAATTAAGGAAATAAAAAAGACAAGAGATGCAATCATGCAATATATTATAAATGAATTTGAGGTGAACGAAAAATCTAATTTCCATTTTAATATTTCAATAACAGCAATTACAATCCCATGTGTAAAAAACACACCAAAGCTATTTGCTGCAATCATTTCTAAAAATCTAAGTTTATAGTTTTCAAAACGATTTAAAAAAATCATAAAAAAGAGACATAAAAGAATTTTTTGAATAATCATCAAATCAATTCCGCTAAAAGTAAAAGGGTCTTTATGATAGTTTCCCAATTCCCCAATATATGCCTGAAATATTGCAAGAGAAAGGGCAATACTTAAAATATAAAATTCCTTTCCTTTAATTTTGGAATACAGAATATCTTTATTTTCTGAAGAGATTATACCAAACAAATAAATAGGCGAAAAGTAAAAAACATTTTGAAAAACTGAAAACATATTATATTCTATTCCTTCTAATGATTTGTGAATAAAAACTGAACAAATTAGCAGAAAAAGAGTTATTAATATCGATGTTTTCAGCCTGAGTTTTATGAATCGAATAAAAAGTGGAGACATTGCAAAAACGATCATAATGAAAGGAATATACCAGTAGCCACTAAAACTATGACCAACTCCAGTAAGATAATGACGAAATATAGGAAAGGCTAACAATTCATCATATTGAAGTGTAAGAGTGTTTGATGATATAATACCACTGATGCAATTTTTGAGAAGTAAATTAACTATTGGAATTGTTGACAAAATAAGATATGGAGCTAAAACATATTTAATTTTTTTTATCATAAATCTTTTAAAATCAAACTTTTTATAAAAAATATGATGAAACAAGAAACCAGAAATAAACACAAAAAATGACGTACCTCCTTGAGTCAAGTTTTGAATTGTATAGCCTAATATTGAATTATATTTAAAATCAACTAAATATAGACAATGTCCAAAGACAATAAATATAATCGAAATACCTCTAAAATGGTTTATTGAGTTTACGTACACATATTAATTTTTAATATTTGTCTTAATGTTTTACAACGTGTTCCTTTAGTTTGTAATAAATATCTTTAAATAGAAAAAGAGG
>CBDTZS010000135.1:0-9045 GCA_965364955.1 uncultured Tenacibaculum sp.
TATACTAAAAAATCGGAAACTAAAGGTTTACTCTCTTAAAGCCTTTTAAAATATTACTATCAATAAATGAAAATATCATTACTTTATTTATATAAATAAAGTAATGATATTTTAAAAACCTAATCGTTTACTCTGTAATACAAATAAAATACTAATTATTGTTTAAAACCGTATTCTTTTTGGTTTAATTTATTTCCTTGTGAATCTTTAGTTATTATTAAACGATTAAAATCATCGTATTCATAATATATCTCTTCTTTTCTAGCGTCAATATTTGAAATTAAATTACCATTATTATCATAAAAATATAATGTTATAGATGCTTTTGGTAATTTAGTATACAACTTTAAAAGTTCTGCTTTTAAAGAAGTAGTACTTAAAGTTTGCAACGTTAAATATGATACATCCAAATTAGAAATAACATCATTGAAATTTGCATTACTAATTCTCGCAATTTGATATTTATTATTATATCCTAGTAAGTTTGTATTAAAAATACCTTTTCCATTACTTTCTTCTTCTGCAAGGCCAAAATTATTAACTTTAGTTATTTCTGTTAAAACTTTAGTTTTAGATATACCCGCTAAAGTTTGATATGGAAAGGCTTTATAGTTTTCTTCCTTCCATTTTGTTTCTGAAGTACCTATTATGTCAGCACCTTTTTTCTGAACCAATTTTGATGGTTGATTTAAAATATTCTTTGTATTTAAAAAAGGAAATAACTCATTAGCATAAGTAGTCGTCGTTTCAACAGCACTTTCATTATTACTGTAAATAACTTTCTTTTTGTTTAGTAATCCAATATTATTATAGTTATAGATTTCGGTTGAAGTTAAAGTACCATTGTCTTGCATAATACTTTCAGTTTTTTCTGTTGTTCTTACAAAATACCCTTCGCCAACATTAGTATTAAAAGAGTTCTTATAACGTTTTGTAAAGATATTAGTATTATAAATTATTTCGCTTTTTAATAAATTATTAGCATCTCTAATTTCTGTTTTGGTAAGAGTTCCTAGAAAACGAATATTTGAAATTCCAGTATTAAAGTAATCTACCGTTTTTCCGTTATTCGCATTGCCATACCCCTTGTGTTCTGTTGTTGTTTTACCATAATAAACAGATTCATTTGGTAAAAAAGTATATTGATCAAACTCATACTTTATTTTTCTAATAGCATTTAATTTATTATCTATTTGTATATTGTCAATCACAATATCTGCTATATTTTGATTCACATTACCATCAATAACTTTATATAAGTATGGTGTAAAAACATTATTGATATCTCCTTTGTCTCTTAAATAAATAGAATTACCATTCAAAAACTGACTATAACCTCCAAACATTTTTATCCCTCTCATTCCAAACTTACCTTCAAAATTTATATATGATAATCTATCGTTTGACTTATTAGTATAGTATAACCTGGTATTTATATCGCTATTTATACTGTTTGGATTAGAGGCTTCATACCCATCTATAGATGTCGCATAACAGTAATTTAGGCCGTTTGTAGAACACGACTTCACATTAAATGGTACTGTTTCTAAAAACGAAAAAGGTCCATTTACTAAATTAAAAGGATTTTCATTTTTTTTATAAAGAGTATTATTAATCAATAGAAAATCACTGAATAATTGAGTTTTTAAATAAAAGTAATTTGGAAAAGGAGAAGAATTTATGAAATTATTTTCTACCCAAGTGTTGTTATTTGGATTATAAAATAAAGAAGTAGCGCTATAATTACTATTGTCAAATTCTTCGAAAAATATTAAATCTTTATTGTAAGCAAGCGCATTTTTTCTTTTACCTTGGTAATATCCATAATCAAATACATTCCAATTAACTCCGTTGAATCTAGCTCCTTTTATAAGCGGGCTATCTGGAATAAGTGAATAACCTAAAGAATAAAAGCCACTAGATATATTTTGTAAGGGAATATTATCATTGTGCCCACCTAAAACTTTATCAACATTTACTAAATCATAGTTTGTATTCCATCTCAAAAAAGATTCGGAATTATCGTGTGCCATAAAACCAGCCATAGCATTACTAGGGTAGAAATAACTTGCTCTTTCAATACTGTTAAGATGATGTTTAGCTGTTTTTGTCCATGATTTTGTATGCCATTTTTTTTCATTGTCAAAATAATGCATATAATAGTTATCGTCATAAAAAATATTATCAGATAGATCCTTACTACCATCTTCATTTAAAGCTAAAATGAAATTATTTTTTACTGCATAATAATATTCTCCATATCCCTGATTAATCTGTTTTGTATTCCAATTATCAACACCATTCCAAGTATATATTCTTAACTCTCCAGTCCTTTTTGTTCCTATAGCCACAAAATCATCACCTTGTAAAAAAACAGGGTCTTCACTATAAGGTTGTTCATTTTTAGATTCTACCGATGGAATAGCATTAGTTCGATAATTCCAAGTTTTACCATCGCTATTTAAATGAAATAAATAAACATTAGCGTCATTACGAGCTCTATTAAAATATAAAAATCCATAATAACCATTTCCGTGTAAAACTTTTAATCCATCTAAATACCTATACCTTACACCATTCCCTTGCTCAACACTTGATCTATTTGGTAATAACGGTGGAAGATTAAATTCATTAATTGTCCAATTTTCACCTGTCCAATGATAACGCACAATTTTATATTTGTATAAAACTCCACTAACTGGTTCTTTTGAACGATATAAATCTAGTACGTAATTACCAGCATTGTAAGAAGCTTTTAAATAATATCCTGAAACATCTGGTTGATTACCAGAAAACCTATTAGCACTATTATTAAATAGTGTTTTCTTTTTATAATTATAAGTAACAGATCCTCCTGTTGGGTAAATAATTTTATGCAAACCACCATTAAACTCACCAGAAACATGATATTGAAATTCTTGTGCAGGCAATGATTCTCCCTTATTATTTTCTTGAATAATTCTTCTTAAATACCTTTTCCCTCTATATAATTTTGTAGGATCTGCATGATTTACAAGATCATACTCTAATTTATATTTAAAAATTAATTCATTTTTAGCATTAAATGTTTGAATATTTTGCAAATACTTTTTCTCATACTTCTCTTGATAAGCATCAGGTTCTGGTTGTTCAGTATGGGGTTCAAAATACTCTTGCGGTATCTTATTACCATAGTTAAATACTACTTTAGAATTATTTGAAGATGCTATTTGTTTTAAATAAATAGCTTCTGTATGATAATTTTGAGATTGAGTGCTATTTTGCTTACCTTGTATTCTCTCATAAGAAAATGTTACAGTATTAGCCCATTGATCTTTTATTTGATATAAATACCATTCTGATGTTATAGTACCTGTTGGTCTTTGGTTTGAATCTCCTATCCAATTTCCCCAAGTAGATACATATGATTTAGGAAAATCAGCATCTTTACTATTACCACTTCTACCAAACACATAAGTAGTTCCATCTTCTTTAATTATTTCCCAATAATCATCTACTACAAATGCCCCTGACGTATTAAGAAGTGGATCTGAATTATTCCATGTAATATGGCCTTTTATGTACTTTATTTTCCAAGGAGCATACTTTTCTGATTGAAACTCTAAATAAGTAGCTGTTTTCTTAGTACAAATTAATTTAGAATTGTTACCGTCTGCTAAATAATACGTATCATCATCTTTAACTGCGGTATTTTTATAATCTGCAATTATTTTAGGAACTGAATAACTAAAGCCTACACCTAAAATGCCTGTAGGGCTAAACTTATTTGTTTTTTTAGCCATTTCAAAAGCTGAACTCCCATTATAACTAAGAGAAACACTATACCCTACTGTATTAGCGGTAACAGAAGCAATAGGTAATGAAAACATTACTTTTCCACTACTTTTGTTAATTGAATTATGAATAGCACCCTCTACGTCCTTTCCTAATTGAAAAGGAGAGTTAACAGGCAAAACAACATCTGCAAACCCACTTTCCACACTTGAAGAAGAACTTCTACTAGATAAAGAACCTTTCTGCTCTAATGTTTCTAATTCATTTACTTCTCCTTCTTTTTGTTGTGCATTTATTGTTTTAAAACAATTTAAAATTAGTACTATTAAAATTATCTTTTTCATTTTCTTTTTTAATGTTTTTATATTAAATATAAAAAGTATTTAATTCAAAATTAATATGTTTTTTTAAAATTTTGCTATTTGAAAATAGTACTATTCCTCCTCCATGAGATATTTCATATTTTTTTTTATCATCAATAAAGCTTTCAAGTGTCAAACTCGTAATATAGCACTCTTCGTTTCCTTCAAAAATTAATTTTATTCCAAATGGAATAATTATATTTTCTTCTGAATTTTTATAATAATTATTAATTATTATAACGTCAATTATCTTTTTATTTTTAAAACGAATCCAAAAACTTTTATTAATTTGAGAAGGTCTTCCATGTGGTGTTACCAAATCTATATCTTGAAAAAAACGAAGGCCTTCTAAACCGTAATATGGAGCATAATCGTAACTACTTATATTATAAAATTCATGAGATGTTGTTTCCAATAAAACACCTAACAAAGGTATTTCTATTACTTCATCCTTTAATTCATGAAAAGAAATATATCCTTCATAATTTGTATGATAAAATAAATTTTTAATAGTTTTCCCTATTAATAAATTTAAATTTACTTTAAGGTTTTTCTCCGAATAATCCATAATTTATTTTTTCCAATTTACAGGTGTAATATGTGTGTTTTTTCCATATTTAACAGCTCCATAAAAAGTCCCTTTTGTTATTATAATCCCAGTAGCCTGATCAATAACATTTCCTATCGGTTTACGAAATTTAAATACCATGCTTTTACGAGCAGATCTATCAGACATTATAATTCCTTTACCAGCATGAAAATCATTTAATAAAGATTGTGGATCTTCTGTTAATACACTAGGGTGTTCCTTCCTAACTTTGATTCTATTTAAGTACGGTTTTGATCCTTCAATATGCTCCCCTTGTTTTGTAGGGTTATTTATCAACTTACCTACTTTTGCTCTTAACGCTTTATTTTCAATATGTCCATTATATGCTCCTAAGGCAAAACCACTACCAAAACCAATAGCAGCACCTTGTTTAAATCCATCTAAAAACTCCCCTCCAGTAGCGGCAGAAAGAGTTCCTCCTACTATACTACCACTTATAGCATTATTAACTCCAGAATTAATAGCATTTCTTAAAATATTACTAGATATACTTTTAGTTAATTTATCTACACCTAATTTACTTACCATTGGGCCTATTGCTTTTCCCAAACCACCGCCAATAACTGAGGTAGCTGTGCTCATTGCAGTAGTTTTTAAAAGGTCATAACCTCTTTGACCTTGCATAAGACCGTTTCCTAGCCCCATAATTGCACCTCCTGCAGCCAAATTCCCTGTTGCTGCAACTACTGCACCTGAAGCAGCCCCAACACCAAAGTATCCAAGTCCTTCCTCGAAACTTCCTATATTATCCCAGTTTTGAACTACATTTATAATACCTCCTACAATCGCTCCAATAACAATATGCCAAACTTCACCATTAGGGTCTACAATAATAATAGGATTGTTCCCCATAGCCATATAAGGAGACATTCCATAAAACTGTTCTGCTTGTGGATCTATAACATGCCAGCGACCCGTAGAAGCATCGTACATTCTAGAACCAAAATCATATTGTTGCAACCCGTTTTCTTGTTGTAACTCTTTTCCTTGGTATTTGTAATTATAATTACTTCCAACACCAGCAATAAGTTCTCCACTATGAGATAACCCAAAAGGATAATAATCTGTTTTAGAAAGAATTTCACTATTACTTATGGTTCCATTACCATCAGTATCAGAATAGCTTACACGATTGTTACCAAGGTGATCTCTATGAACATAGGCATACTTATAGGTACTACCGTCTTTATATGTATATCCTTCTGAGTGTCCTAAAAACTGTAATTTATCGTTTTGATATTGAAAACCATCTACATACAACGTTTTGATATTTCCACCTGATGTTACATATAATTTTTCTAATTTATTACCAGAAGCATCATAGGTTATTTCTATTTTATTTCCATTAGAAAATGTTACTATAGTAGGTAAGTCTAAATAATTATATTGAATACTTGCGACTCCCTTATTTTTATCGGCTATTAAACGACCATTAGCATCGTATGTATAACAACTTTCTGAGGCACCAGTGATGTCATTATAACCTTGTGCATTATTAGTAGTATCTGATACATCTATTAATTTATTAGTTGTTTGTGCATTTACTGTTTCATACTTATAGCTTAAATTATCAATTTGCCCATTAGTACCTGTTCTTTGTAAGGTGTTTATATTTCCTCCCTTATCATAAGTTACGTTCGATAGATTAAATTTATTTGCATCAATATTTAACGCAGTTCCTTTTGTATAATTAGCATTCGAAATTCTACTTAAATCGTCATAATTATAAGTATAACTTTGTTTATCATTCGTTATGCTATTTTTCCAAATGGTTTGTGTAACATTACCATTAAATAATTGAGGTACCCTAGCAGTTCCTTCTACCGTATTTTCATAATTTAATTTGAAAGCAAAAAGATCATTATCTGAAGTTGTTAATAAATTACTATTTACATCATTAATACTGGTTAAAGAACCTTGTACATTGTATTTATAATCTAACGTTTGCAACGAATTTGTTACACCTCCTACTTTTTTTTGAGTTAGCATTCCTAAGCCATCATATACGTTTGAGGCTATTACTTCTTTAGGGGCACTATTAATTTGTTGTGTTTGCTTTTTTAATCTTTTAGCATGGTCATATTCAAATTCATCAGTAATAGACACTAAAGCATCAGCTATTGTTTTTTTATGAGATGAAATCGTCTTTGTTACAATACCACTAAAGTCTATCTCACTATCAACCATCGTATAGCCACCTATATGATTTTTAGAGTACACTCTTAATTCTCTTCCTTTTTCATCATAAAAAGTATACGCTTTAGCCCATGTATTTTTGCCTAGTGTTTTTACCCATGAAGAAGTATGTAAACCATTTGTTCTTTTTGTTACTGTTTGATTTAAAACTGATGTTGGAATAGAAGGTTTATCAGAGTCTGTAAAATTGTAATCGTCATAATAATTTACTGCTAAAACTTCAGTAATATTTGTCGTAGGAAAAGCAGTGTTTTCATAATTGACAACTACTTGTCCTATTGTTTTAGTTGTGGTAATTCTATCTTCAGAATTATTTTCATTATTAGTATTAATATAATTATCTACATCTATTTGTAAGTTTGTTCTAGACTTTGTACTTGAATATAAACCAGTGTAAATATTTCGTCCATAAGTGTCGTACTTTGTAAATGCCCATAAATTATTAGCTTTTAAAGTACCATCTTGTGTTAAAATACGTCTATCATTACTATCGTAAATAATATATTCCCATTGTTTTCCTGGTAACTTTTTTTCTACTAACCGATTCCATTCATCATATTTATATTGATAAGCAAGATTGTTAAAAACATCTTGAGATATTGTCCCAGAGTTTGATAATGTTTTAGAAATATTAATATCGGCACTTAAAAACCCTATATCCTTAGTTCTAACTATTACTAAATTTCCATTTTCAATTTTAATTTCTCCAATATCTTCCGTTATCGATCCACCAAAGACACTCCAAGTTGTTACACCTCTAATTATACCTAATGTCATATTTGGTATGACAGGTATAGAATTAATACTTTTAGTTGTTAAAGGTTTTAATTTAAATGAAGAAAAGTTTTTATTCGAAAAAGTTCCGCTAATGTTAATTACATCATTTACAACAACAAAACTTAATGATTTTAAAGTTGTTCCTCCTTCTAAAAAATCGTTAAGAGACCAATTAGTAGAATAATTACTATAAATAGTATTATTAGAATAAGCTTCAATTAACTTTGGAGGTAAAACATATTTTAAATTATCTAAATAATCGTAAACAAAATAAGTATCGTGAGGCTCATTATTATTATAAACTCTTTTTAAGATAACTTTACCTAGCTTATCTTTAAACTCTTCTGTTGTATAATTTTTATTATCTGATAATTTCCAATTTTGTCCTTTTACAATACTTTTATTAAGTTCTCCTTCAGCATAGAATGAGTTACCTCCGCCTAAAGTACCATCATTATTAATAATGTACTTTTTTACTTCATGCGTTGCATTTATTTTATATTCAAATTTTAATTCATGACCACTCCCCATTTTAAAAAGTTCACCAGGAGAACTTTGTTTTTCTAAACGATTAAGTGGTGATAATTCAAAGTTTCTTTCTGAATATGGCGTTGTTTCACTAATTCCCTGTACATCAGCAGGACCGGGGAAATCTTCTGGATATTTATTTTTGTAATATGCTTTTGTTGATAAATTAGTACCAGTACGATATGTTCCTAAAGTGCCTACAGAATACTCATGAGGTAAGAACTGTTTTGAAACTCGACCAAACTCGTTATACTCTATATGCTGTATAATATCTTTTCTCTCTGGTGATTGTCCAACAGCTATTTGTTGTTTAGGTTTTCCTAACCCATCAAAATAGGTTATACTTTCTTGATTAGGTATATTATTACTAGTAAGTGTTTTTAAATAAATATTAGGTGTACCGTGAAAACCTGGTTTAAGAATTATAGCTTGTGATGCTATGAAATCTCTATTTGACACAGGACTATCTAAGATTATAGTCTCAGGTGTATTATTAATCGAATTAAACTCTGTTATCTTAACATAATTCTCATTAGATTGAGAAAAAACAAAAGACACAGAAAATACAAAGAATAAAAACATTCTTTTCATAACACTATTTTTTTTTGCGAAGGTAAGTATTCTTAAGAAAAACTAAAATTAGTTTTAACAATATATTACTATCTAAATTATTTAATTATTCTTTCAATAAACTAGGTATTTATACTATATTCTGAATAAACTTTTCTAACTCATCTTTGGATGAAAGTCCTATTTTTTTTCTGATACGATAACGTGTTGATTTTACGGCATCAATTG
>CBDTZS010000136.1:0-8952 GCA_965364955.1 uncultured Tenacibaculum sp.
ATGCTTTAAAAGATTCATATTTAGGTATAAGAGCAAGAATTATTGACATAAAATAAATAAAGGCATAACAATATATAAAAGGGATGCTTTTATTTGAGGTGTAATTTAAAAATCAAACGTATTTTTGTTTCTACTTGTGCGGTACTATTTCGCTTTTTATAAAGAAGTTTTTTAGATGATTATAACTCGTAAGGAAGTCAGGTATAAGTAATACTCTAAAAAACAGTATAAAGCGTACTTGTTATAACTCCTTTGCCATCATTTAAATTAATAGCCACTAATTGTTTTTCTTCTTTTACCTTAAAATTAAAAGGAGGAGCTAATAAGTTGATGCCACTTTGTTTTTTTAGTCGAATTCCTTGACCTGAAATAATATCTTTATTGGGAGTGAAATCTTCTTCAGGGATATGTTCCGTTAGAATTACATATTTAAAATCAGATAATTTATTCACGATACATTGTACTTCAGTATTCGATAAATGTTGCAAAACTTGTCTTAATAAAACACAATCTCCAGAAGGTAAGTCATCTACTGCGATATCTAAACAGAGGAACTCTAGGTTATCTTCTTTAAAGGTTGATTTATTATTATCGATAAGATCCTTTACAATATCTACCGCAACATATTTCTTAGAATATTCCACCAATTTTTCACCTATATTAAAATCTCCACAACCTAAATCACATAACGTAAGAGGAGTTTCAAAAGAGGTTAAAAACGATGTTAAAGCATTTATATATGGATTTACAATCTCTGGAAGATGTGACCCCGCACCTGAATAAAAATCAGATTTATTACTGCCCCAAAGGTTCAGTTTATAAACCTGCTCCATCGCGTCTTTCGTTGGCCAAGGTTTTTTTGATTTCTTAGTCGTGTTTTTTTCGTTGTTCATAAATTTACTGATAGATAAACCGTGTAAATCGATTTTCAAAGATACTATTGGTAGTAGTAAGTTTATGTATTAATCACCATAATAAATTTAGCTTGATTTTTAACGATTTTTCAACTAAGTTAGCTAACGTCGGATGTAAATTATTAAAACAGATTTATATTCTTAGTAACGTTGTCTACAATTCTCAAGAAAATAAAAATAGAGATATAAAAAAGGCTAAAACCCATTAAAATCTACAAATGACAGATACATGACATAAATATGTCGTTACAAAATAGTGGGTTTTGACAATATATTTGCAGTCAATAAAATATAAATTATGGAAACACAATCGATTGCAAAAAATTTGACATATCAAAGAAAGTTAAAAGGATATACTCAAGAGGAATTATCAGAAAAAACACAAGTTACTATTCGAACAATACAGCGTATAGAAAAAGGTGATGTAAATCCACACCTTCAAACGGTAAAGCTGTTAGCCGCAGCCTTAAGTATAGATATTGATAATTTGTTAATTTTAGAAAATCCAAAAGAAGAGATTATTTTAAACAAATGGCTGATTTTAATGCACAGTACACCTTTTTTTGGTTTTATAATCCCACTAGCAAATATATTATTTCCTTTATTTCTTTGGATTCATAAGCGAGAGGATAATAAAATTTATGACAACCATGGTGTAAAGATTATTAATTTTCAAATAACGATAAGTATAATATATCTACTCTCATTTATCGCTCTTTTATCAATTGAAAAATGGGGCTTTATTTTTTTCGTTTCTGTAATTCCATTTAGTCTAATTGTTATGATTATTATATTATAACATCCATCAACTCACAAAAATGCTACTACCCATTATCAATTCCTTTCTTAAAAAATAAAAGAAGAAGTATATCGATAAAAACAATGCTATTTATAATAGCAGGAACTATAAGTTTTATAAGTTGTTCTGATGAACATAATCAAAATATTGTTCGTTTAGATGGAACAGAAATACTTAAAGATTCTTTAACCTTAAAAATTGATAAATTAATCAAAAAAGCAAATATACATGGTATCGCAATAACTGTTTTCAATGAAAATAAAGTTGCTTACCAAAGAAGTTTTGGATATAAAGATTATGAAAAAAAAACAGAATTAAATGATTCTACTAACATATATGGAGCATCTTTTAGTAAAGCGGTTTTTGGTGTATTAGTTATGAAATTGGTAGAAAATGGAGTTGTTGATTTAGACAGACCTTTACAGTCTTACTTACCAAAAAAAATATATGAATACAAACCAGAAACAAAATGGCATGACGATTTTTCTGCTTTAAAAACCGACAGTTTATATCATAAAATAACAGCCAGAATGTGTTTAAATCACACTACAGGTTTTGCTAATTCAAGATGGTTTGAATCCGACTACCAACTACGTGTAAACCGTAAACCAGGTAGTAGATATAGTTATTCTGGTGAAGGTTTTATTTACTTACAAGTAGTTTTAGAAAAAATACTTGAGAAAAATTTGGAAGAACTTGCTCAAGAAATAATTTTCAAACCTTTAAATATGCATCGTACTAGTTATCAATGGAATCCTAGGTTTGAAAACAATTTTGCTTACGGACATAATACATTAGGTAAAAAATATGTAAAAGATATTGATAATGAACCAAGAGGTGGTAGTACTTTAGAAACTACATCAGAAGATTATACTAAATTTTTAAGAGCAGTATTACAACGTAATATTATTTCAAAAAAATCTTGGAATGAAATTTTTAGACCACAAATTAGAATACATTCCATCAAACAATTTGGACCATTAGCACTTAAAGACTCCACAGCAAATGACAATATTGAGTTAAGTTATGGTTTAGGTTGGGGGGTTTTACAAACACCATATGGAAAAGGTGTATTTAAAGAAGGTCATGGTAATGGGTTTCAGCATTATTCAATTCTTTTTCCAAAAACTAAAAAAGGAATTATGATTATGACTAATAGTGATAATGGAGAAAGTATTTTTAAAGAACTGTTAGAAATTACTATGAAAGATATTTACACACCAACAGAGTGGGAAAATTATATTCCGAATGAAAAATAATAAACTATTTACAATAAACTGCGAAAATAATAAGGACTTTAGTCCTTAATCCTAAGTGAAATACTTTGAATAAAGTCCGCTAAATATAAAGTTTGGCGTTTATAGAAGAAAAGTTAAAACGAAATATAAAAATTCAGTTCAGTGCTAAACCTAAATATAGTGTGTTTTTATACGCTACGTTTCATACAAAAGCCGCTAGTAAAAGTCCCCTCAAAACGTTAAAAACTCTTAAAATTTCTGTAAAAGATTACTAAAACTCTAACTTCGTTTCTATAAAATCAAACGGATGTTTAAAAACACTTTATTTCTACTAGTTACACTATTCAGCTTTGCTGTATCCATTTCACAAAACACTTTAATTCGAGAACCAGAGATTAGTCCAGATGCCTCTCAAATGGCATTTAGCTATCATGGAGATATTTGGGTATATAACTTCAATAGTAATGAGTCAAAAAGATTAACAATTCATAAAGGATACGAAAGTAACCCTGTTTGGAATGCCGATGGAACAGCGTTAGCATTTTCGTCAAACAGAAAAGGAAATGCCAATGTATTTACAACTTCGTTAAAAGGAGGAGTTCCAAAACAGTTAACATATTATCCTACGGCAAACATACCAGCTGATTGGACAAAAAACGGCGATATTATTTTTACTACACGTCGTGTATTTAAAGGTCCGGAATGGGATGCGCAAATCTATTCGGTAAATGAAAAAGGAGGTACACCACAACGATTATTAACTGCTTACGGAAGTATGGCTACAGTTTCTCCTAACGGTAAATTGATTGCTTTTGTAAAAGGAGCTTGTCGCATTGCTCGTGAAGATTATTCAGGTTCTGCACAAAGAGATATTTGGATTTATAATACGGAGACAAAAAAACATATTCAAATAACGACCAATAATAAAAATGACCATTCTCCTATTTGGGATGCCGCTGGTAACTTATATTATATAGGAGCAAAAAGCGGACGTTATAATGTTTACAAACAATCAATTTCTTCAAACGGAACTTCAAATGGAGTTGCTACTCAATTAACGTCAGAGAAAAAAGACGGAGTTAGCGCATTTTCAGTAAGTAATAATGGAACGTTTCTTTACACAAGGGGTGTTGATTTGTTTAAAGTAAAAAATGGGTCGAAGCAAAAAATTAAGGTAGATATTTCTTCTGATAATCGTTTTGAAGAAGAAGAAACAAAAACAGTTTCTAACGGGATTAGTAGCTACGCAATTTCACCTGATGGAAAAAATATAGCTCTTGAAATTAACGGAGAAATTTTTGTAAAAGAAAATAATAAAGAAAAGAAGCGTTCGAATAATGTAAGTAAACATTCGTTTAGAGATCGTAATCCGCAATGGATTGATGCTAAGACGGTTGTTTTTTCATCTGATAGAGATGGCGTTTATCAATTATATAGCGCAGTTTCTACAGATACTTTAGTGGACTTACAACGTAGTTTAAAAATAAAAGTTACTAAGTTAACCAATAGTAAAGAAGATATTGAAAGCTCTTTAGTAGCTCCTAACGGAAAAAAAATAGCATATCAAGTTGGTCGTGGAATTTTAATGATTGCCGATATAAAAGACGGAAAAATTGTAAACTCTAAAGAATATTCAAACTCGTGGGCTGAAGCCGAAGATGTTTCTTGGAGTCCGGATAGTAAGTATATCGCATACTCACAAGAAGACTTGAATTTTGATAGTGAAATATTTATTCAGTCAGTTAAAAACCCATCAAATAAAATGAATGTATCAATGCATCCACGAAGTGATGGGAATCCTGTTTGGAGTGCAGATGGTAAAAAATTAGCTTTTCTATCAAATAGAAACGGAATTAATTATGATGTTTGGATGGTTTGGTTAGAAAAATCAGATTGGGAAAAATCGAAAAAAGATCACGAAGAAGGAACTTATTATCCAGAGAAAAAAGAAGATAAAAAAGAAGGGAAGTCAGGTAAAAAGGATAAGAAAAAGAAGAAAAAAGTAATTGTTAAAATCGATCAGGATAAAATTTACAATCGCTTAGTTCAGGTAACTTCTTTACAAGGCAATGAATTTAACCCAATGTTTAGTGCCGATAGTAAGTTTATTTATTTTTCAGCAACAAACCCTGCAAGTAAAAAGAGAAGCACTTATAAAGTTAAATGGGATGGAAGTAAGCCAAAAGCAATTAAAGGAGTAAGCGGAGCAAGAGGAATTGCTGAAAATAAAGGCAAAATTTATTTTTCATCAAGAGGAAGTTTAAATCAACTAGATACGAAATCAGACAAAGTAACAAAGTTGCCTCATTCTGCTACGTACACAAAAAACAGTAAAAAAGAGTATGAGCAGATTTTTAATGAGGGAATAAGAGCTTTAACCGCCGGTTTTTATGATCCAGAATTTCATGGATATGATTGGAGTGGATTGGTAAAGAAATATAGACCATGGGTATTATCGGCATCAACGCATCAAGATTATTCTTACATGTATAATTTGTTGTTAGGGCAGTTAAATGCAAGTCATATGGGATATCGAGGAACCGCACCTAAAAATGTAAATGATAAAGTAGGTTTATTAGGTTTGGATGTTACCAATACGAATGACGGAGTAAAAGTGAATTATATTTTGCGGAATACCGTTGCAGACAAATCGAAAAGTAAATTAAAAGTAGGTGATGTTATTGTTGCTGTAAATGGAAGTGAAATTGATAGAAACACTAATTTTTACAAATTATTAAAAAACACCCAAGGCAACGAAGTGTTGTTGAGTTTAAAAAAAGGGAATGATGTGGTAATAAGACCACAAAAATCTATTAGAAATCAACAATATGAAGCTTGGATTGATTCTCGTAAGAAATTAGTTGATGAATACTCAAACGGTCAATTAGGATATATTCATATTCAAGGAATGAATATGACAAGTTTTGAACGTTTTGAGCGTGAGTTAAAGGCTAGTGGATATGGTAAAAAAGGAATTGTAATAGATGTGCGTTATAATGGTGGTGGTTGGACAACCGATCGATTAATGGCTGTTTTAAATGTAGATCAACATGCCTATACAGTTCCAAGAGGTGCAGCGAAAAGTTTAAAGAACAATAAAAAATTCAATAAAAATTATCCGTTTAATGAGCGTGCAATTTTATCTGTAAACACAAAGCCAGTAGTTGCTTTGTGTAATGAGAATAGTTATTCGAATGCTGAAATTTTTTCTCATGCTTTTAAAAACCTAGGTTTAGGTAAGTTAGTGGGGCAACCTACTTTTGGAGCAGTGATTTCTACAGGAGCAAAAAGATTGCAAAATGGAGCTATCCGTATGCCTTTTAGAGCTTGGTATGTTAAAGCCTCAGGAAAAAATATGGAAAATGAAGCGCCAGCTGTTCCTGATTATTTAGTTAAGAATACTCCAGGATGGAAGGAAAGAGGAGAAGATGCACAGTTAAAGAAAGCAGTGGAGGTTTTATTAAAAGATATTAAATAAGGATCATTCATTTTTATCAAGACTAAAGAAGAATTAGGTATGATACATTCTTTAAAGGTGCTTTTTAATGTAAAATGAATTACATTTAATTTAAGATATAAATATAGATATGGAATTACCTAAAAGAGCTGGAAATGGACCAGTAGCTGTTCAATTAGAAGCAGGGAAAAAATATGCATGGTGTACTTGTGGTTTATCAGAAAATCAACCACTATGTGATGGAAAACATAAAGGGAGAGGAATGAGTCCAAATGTGTTTACTGCTGAAGTAACTGAAACAAAGTATTTATGTGCTTGTAAAGAAACTAAAAACGGACCGTTTTGCGACGGTTCTCATAAATAATCAAATAAGATTATTTATTTATACTATTTAAAAACGAAGATGTAAAATCTTCGTTTTTTTTATGTTTATTTTTGCCTCATGATGCAGATTAAAGAAAAAGATTTATTAGAGAAGTTAAAGTCTAATTTTGGTTATGATAGTTTTCGATTACAACAACAAGTAATCATTGAAAATGTTTTAAATAAAAAAGATACGTTGGTAATTATGCCAACCGGTGGAGGTAAATCCATTTGTTTTCAATTGCCAGCATTGTTTTTTGAAGGTATTACATTGGTTATTTCTCCATTAATTGCTTTAATGAAAGATCAAGTAGATAGCTTAAAAGCAAATGGGATAGCTGCTACTTATTATAATAGTAGTCAATCATCAGAAGAGCAACAACAAGTTTTCGATGCGGTGGTAAATAAGACGGTAAAGTTGTTATATGTGGCTCCCGAAAGTTTGCAATTACTTCAAAATATTTTAAATCAAAATTATATTAGTTGCATCGCAATTGATGAGGCACATTGTATTTCTGCCTGGGGTCACGATTTTAGACCTTCTTATAAACAGCTTTCATTTTTCAAAAAAACACTACCTAATGTTCCTATTGTAGCACTTACTGCAACTGCTGATAAAGCGACGCAAGAAGATATTATGGGGCAATTAGCGATTCCGCATGCAACTAAATACGTGAGTTCGTTTAATAGAGAAAATATTAGTTTAGAAGTTCGTCCTGCAAACGACAGAGTTAAGCAGATTATTAAGTTTATTAATAAAAAGCCGAATGATTCTGGAATTATTTATTGTTTAAGTAGAAAAGCTACTGAACAGTTGGCTAGTAAATTGAAGCAAAACGGAATTGACGCAAAAGCATATCACGCAGGTTTACCTTTTGAAGAGCGCGCAAAAACACAAGAAGGTTTTATAAAAGATGACGTTGCTATTATTTGCGCAACGATTGCTTTTGGTATGGGAATCGATAAATCGAATGTACGTTGGGTTATTCATTATAATATGCCTAAAAATATTGAAGGATATTATCAAGAAATTGGTCGTTCAGGAAGAGATGGATTACCAGCTCAGGCGTTGCTTTTTCATAGTTATGCAGATGTAATTCAGCTACGTCAGTTTATTGCGAATACAAGTAATAAGGAAGTACAAGAAGCAAAGTTAGATAGAATGAAACAGTTTGCAGAAGCGACTGTATGTAGGCGAAAAATTTTACTCAGTTATTTTGGAGAATTAATTGAAAATAATTGTAATAATTGTGATGTATGTAAAAATCCGGTACAGTTTTTCGACGGAACCATTATAGCACAAAAAGCGCTTTCTGCTATTTTTAGACTACAAGAAAAAGAAGCGATGGGTACTGTAATAGATGTGTTAAGAGGAGCAAAGAATGCCGCTGTTTTAGATAAAAATTATCAGACCTTAAAAACCTACGGAATAGGAGGTGATATTTCTTGGCAACACTGGCAACATTATATTATTCAATTAATTAATCAAGGATATTGTCAAATAGCTTTCCACTTAAATAACACCTTACAATTAACTGATTTTTCAAAAAAAGTATTGTTCGATAAAGAGAAAATTGAATTAACGACTCCAGTTGAATTTAAAACAACAGAAAAAGTAACGAATGCTAAAGGAAGAAAAGTATCAAAAACAACGGTTAAAGATACTTTGTTTGAACGATTACGAAAATTACGATATCGCATTGCGCAAGAAGAAGATATTGCGGCTTATTTAGTTTTTAGTGATGCTACATTGAGAGAACTTGAAAATGAGCGTCCGCAAACGGATAATGCCTTTTTAGCGATTAGTGGAGTAGGAAATCGTAAGCTAGAGGTTTATGGAGGTGAGTTTATGGAGGAGATTAAAACTTTTGTAAATGAAAAAAAGAAAAGTAAAAAGGATACTACTTTAGAAACGTATGCATTATACAAAGAAGGGTTTACAATTGATGAAATAGCAGATAAGCGGAACTTAAAAGCGCAAACAATATTTTCACATTTATCTAAATTATATTTAGAAGGAAAAGATGTAAGTTTAGATCAGTTTATCGATGCAGCGACTATAAAATTAGTGGCAAATGCAAAGAAGGTATTAAAGAATGAAATGACTTTAAAGCCTTATTTTGAATTTTTAGGAGAGAAGGTTCCATATGAACAAATAAGAATCGGATTGACTATTTTACA
>CBDTZS010000137.1:0-8857 GCA_965364955.1 uncultured Tenacibaculum sp.
AAAGGAACTATTTCTGAAAAGATAATCGATTTATCTAATTAATCTCTTTTAAAAATTCAAAATTTTATCCCCATCTTTGCTACATGACAGGAATCGTTTATAAATCTACAGGAAGCTGGTATTCAGTTAAAGCCAATAACACTTTATACAAATGCCGGATTAAGGGGAAATTTCGTCTAAAAGGTATTAAAAGCACTAATCCGATTGCTGTTGGAGACAAAGTTGATTTTGATCTTGAAACCAACAATAATGAAGAAACTGGCGTTATAAATAAAATTCATGATCGCGAAAATTTTATTGTCCGTAAATCGGTAAACCTATCAAAGCAAACACATGTTATTGCTTCCAATATCGATCAAGTTTTCTTATTAATTACGATTAATAACCCACCTACTTTCACCACTTTTATCGATCGTTTTTTGGTGTCTACAAGAGCATACAGAATAGATACTATTTTAGTCTTTAATAAAATAGATTCTTATGAGATAGAACAGCGTGGTGAAATTTTATACCTAAAAGACATCTACGAAACTATAGGTTATAGATGCATAGAAGTATCGGCAAAAGAAAACACGAATGTTGATCGTATTAAAAAAATGATGCTCGGAAAAACATCTATGTTTGTTGGGCATTCAGGAGTCGGAAAAACCACTTTAGTTAACGCTATTGATTCTGCTTTAAATTTAAAAACGAAAGAGATTTCTGATCAACACAATCAAGGAAAACATACAACAACATTTGCAGAAATGTTCGATTTAAACCTTGATAATTCACAAGATGCAAGAATCATAGATACTCCTGGTATTAAAGGTTTTGGTGTTGTTGATATAGATAAAGATGAATTGGGAGATTATTTTCCAGAATTTTTCGCTTTAAAACAAAATTGTAAGTTTAATAATTGTATTCATATTAACGAACCAAAATGCGCTGTAAAAGACGCTCTAGAAGAAGACAAAGTTTCATGGTCTCGCTATAAAAGTTACCTACAAATTTTAGAAGGAGAAGAAGAACATTACCGAACTGATATCTGGGAAAAAGATCAAGAATAAATGAAAGTTGTTATTCAAAGAGTATCTAAAGCTAGTGTAACTATCGATGGAGAAAAAATTGCTTCTATTAAAGAAGGGGTACTAATTCTTCTTGGAATTATTAATGAAGATACTGTAGAGGATATATATTGGTTATCAAGAAAAATTACAAATCTTCGAATTTTTAACGACGAAAACGGAGTAATGAACACCTCTTTACTTCAATCTGATGGAGATGTGATTATTGTCAGTCAATTTACTTTACAAGCTTCAATAAAAAAAGGAAACAGACCTAGTTATAGTAAAGCAGCAAAACCAGCTATTGCTATTCCTTTATATGAAAAATTTATCAACCAAATAGAAATCAACTTAGGTAAAAAAATACAAACTGGTAAATTTGGAGCAGATATGGACGTAGAATTACTTAACGACGGGCCGGTTACAATTATAATAGATTCTAAAAATAAAGAATAAATTCCATGGAAAGTATTATTTTTTATTTACTTTTACCCTTAATAATACAATCAAATATTAAAAGCCCCAAAAATGAAAAAATCAATTTTAGCAATTGCTCTTATCGCAATTACTGCTGTTTCATGTAAAACAGAAAAAAACAAAGTAACTGCTAACGAAGAAGTTAAAGATGTTAAGAAAGTAGAAAATGTAATTAATTCTTACAAAGCAAATATTACTGAATCTACAGTTACTTGGAAAGGGAATAAACCAACAGGTTCTCATGCAGGTGTTGTTAGTTTAGCAAAAGGTTTATTAGGTATTGAAAACGGAGTTCTTAAATCAGGTGAATTTGTTATTGATATGAAATCAATTTCAAACACAGATATGGAAGCTGGCAACGGGAAAGAAAAGTTAGAAAAACATTTAAAAGATGTAGACTTTTTTGATGTTGAAAAATTCCCAACTGCTAAGTTTCAAATAACGAGTTCTGAAACAACAGATGGAAAATTACAAGTAACTGGAAACTTAACTCTTAGAGGTACTACAAAAAGCATTACGATTCCTGCTACAATTACTGAAGCTGAAGGTATCGCTACTTTTAAAAGTGATATTTTTAGTATTGACAGAACAGATTTTGGTGTTACTTATAGCTCAAAAAAGTTTGATGCTGCTTTAAAAGATAAATTCATTAATGATTTAATGGAAATTTCTTTTGATATTAAAGCTAAGAAATAATTTCAATATTCTATAGAAAAAAGGGTTGACAATGTCAACCCTTTTTTTATGCTTTAATAAATTCTTCTACTTCAAATATTTCTTTAAAGTGCTTTAATATTTTTTCTTTTACTTCTTCTTCTGGAATTTTTCTTCCTAATTCAACTTCCATTGATGTAACTGCTTTTCCTCTAATTCCACAAGGAATAATATTATCAAAATAGCCTAAATTTACATTTACATTTAAAGCAAATCCATGCATAGTAACCCATCTACTTGCTCGAATTCCCATGGCACAAATTTTTCTAGCAAACGGAGTTTCCACATCTAACCAAACCCCTGTTTCTCCTTTGCTACGTACTCCTTTTAATCCGTATTCCGCAATTGTTAGTATAATAACTTCTTCTAACAATCGTAAATATTTATGAATATCAGTGAAAAAATTTTCTAAATCAATAATAGGATACCCTACAATTTGCCCAGGACCATGATATGTAATATCTCCTCCCCTATTTATTTTATAAAAAGTAGCTTTTTTTTCTTTTAACTTCTCTTCGTTTAATAATAAGTTACTAATATCACCCGATTTACCGAGTGTATAAACATGTGGATGTTCTACAAATAAAAAATGATTCGGTGTTACTATTTCTTCAGTACTATTTCTTCTTTGCCTCTTTAAAGAAACGACCTCGTCTAACAACTGAGTTTGATAGTTCCATGTTTCTTTATAATCTTTTCTACCTAGATCACTGACCGTTACTTTTTTATTCATAAATTTACATCCTAAATAAGCCCCCAAAGGTAGGGAAAATTAGCTTTACGCTGTTATATTCAATACCCATTAACTAGATAACTATGATTAAAAAGAGCACCCTTCTATTACTATTAATTTTCATTTTTTCAGTAAGTAAGCTATCCTCTCAAAATTTCTGGCATAAAACAGAAAAAAAAGATGCTTCTTTTCAAAAGAAAGAAATTCTTAATAGAGAAAATACGCCACAAGAATATTCTTTGACTTCTTTAGACTTAAGTAATTTCAAAAACAACTTAACAAGTTTAAAAGCAAAAAACAATAAAAAAACGATTACAATCCCTAATTCTAAAGGTGAGCTTAAAAAATTCTCTATTCAAGAAACCCCATCTTTAGCTCCTGGTTTGGCCGCTAAATTCCCTATGATAAAATCATATTCAGCAAAAGGTATCGATGACCCTACTGCAATAGCTAAGATTAGTATAGGTACTGATGGTTTACATGTTGTTATTTTTTCTGGACATGAAAGCACTCTGTATATCGATCCGTACACTAAGGATAAAAAACAATATATTATATATAAGCGAGAACACTTAAAATCAAGTAAAAATGATTTTACTTGTCAAGTTGAAGATTCTGCTAAAAAAGTCATAGCACCCTCTTTTCAAAAAAGAAATGCCAGCGATGGAAAATTAAGAACCTATAGAATTGCTATTGCAGCAACCGGTGAATATTCACAATTTCATATCAATAGAACTACTCCTACCCCAACAACTGACACAGAGAAAAAAGCAGCTGTTTTATCTGCTATGAATACAACTATGACCCGTGTAAACGGAGTCTATGAAAAAGATTTGGCTGTTAGAATGGTTATTGTAAATGACAATGATAAAATCATATTTTTAGATGCAAATACTGATGGCTTATCTAATAGTGATGCTAACAATTTAATTGATGAAAGTCAACAGAAGTGCGATGCTTTAATTGGTGATGCAAATTACGATATTGGTCATACTTTTAGTACTGGTGGTGGTGGACTGGCTTCACTAAGATCTGTATGTGTTACAGGTAGAAAAGCTAATGGTATTACTGGTAGTGGTCAACCTATTCACGATGCTTTCGATATTGATTTTGTTGCTCATGAGTTAGGACATCAATTTGGAGGGACACATACTTTTAACGGAACTCAAGGCAATTGCGGTGGCAACATAGGTGCTACATCTGTAGAACCAGGAAGTGGTACAACAATAATGGCTTATGCGGGTATTTGTGGGAGTGATAATGTACAAAGTAATAGTGATGATCACTTTCATGCCGTTAGTATTGCTCAAATGTGGAATCATGTTCAATCAGTTGCAAGTTGTGGTACAATAACAGAAACTGGTAATACGGCACCTACAGCAAATGCAGGTAGTGATGTTAGTATCCCGAAATCTACGCCTTTTGTATTAAAAGGAACAGCTACAGATGCTCAAGGAGTTTCTAGCTTAACATACAACTGGGAACAAACCGATACAGAATCTGCAGCTGTACCTTTAGTTTCAACAACTACGGGAGGTCCTGCTTTCAGATCATTACCTTCTAATACATCTCCAAACAGATATCTACCAACTTTTCCTAATGTTGTTAACGCTAGTTCAAATCAATGGGAAGTTCTTCCATCTGTTGCAAGGGAATTAAACTTTGCCCTTACCGTAAGAGATAACCATTCTGGCGGAGGTAACTCTGCAAGAGATGACATGAAAATTACCGTAACCAACGCTGAAGCATTTACAGTTACCGCGCCTAATACTGCAGTAACATGGAACACAGGTTCTACACAAACAATAACATGGAATAAAGGAACAACAGATCAAGTTCCTATTAATTGTGCTAATGTAAACATTAGACTTTCTGTTGATGGCGGTATAACTTTCCCTGTCACAATAAAAGAAAACACGCCTAATGATGGTAGTGAAACGATTCAAGTTCCTAATAACCCTAGTACAACAACCAGAATAATGATTGAAGCTGCTGATAACATTTTTTACAATGTAAACTCAACAAATTTTATCATTAACTCTACTGAACCTACATTTTTATTAGCTAACAATACTGAAAAACAAACTGTGTGTAACAATACAAACACTGATGTTACTTATAATTTAGGTTTAGACTTTGTTAATGGGTTTACAGAAACTGTAACGTTATCAGCTACAGGGTTACCAACTGGAGCTAACGCTACTTTTAACCCTACGTCTTTAAATGCTGATGGAAATGTAATAATCACTGTTACTGGACTAAATGGTGTAACACAACAAGAATATACAATTGAAGTTAAAGGAGAATCTAATACAAAAACTCAAACTGTAGGCGCTCTTTTAAACGTATTAGGAACTAACTTTAATACCTTAGCATTGACTGTACCTGTAAATTCTGGAACAAACATTTCTTTAACTCCGGAATTTAATTGGAATGCAGATAACAATGCTAATGTATACGTCATTGACATTGCTTCAGATACTAATTTCAATACAATTATTAATACGGCTGAGGTAAATACAAATAGCTATACTTTAATCACTCCATTAGCAGGAACTACAACTTATTACTGGAGAGTTAAACCTAAAAACGATTGTGGAGAAGGTAATTATTCATCAACTTATGAATTTACAACACAAGTACCCTCATATTGTTCTTCTACTTTTACTGAATCTGACACCAGTGAATTTATTTCTAATGTAACCTTTAATACCATTAATAACAACTCAGGCAACGATCATGCACAAGGAGCTGATGATGGATATCAAGATTTCACTTCTATTTCAACGAACATTAAAAAAACTTTAGATTATCAAATAAGTGTTACACTGAATACTGCTGGATACCGAGATCACTGTTATGTTTTTATTGATTGGAACCAAGATTATAAGTTCAATAAAACTACAGAAAGGTATGATTTAGGAAACAAAACAGAAGATGTTGCTACAGCCATATTAAATATATCAGTACCACAAGATGCTGTGTTAGGTGAAACACGAATGAGAGTTCTTATTGAATATTACTCAGGATCTTCTCCTAATGGTGATGGTCCTTGTGACTCTGATCATAAAAGTGAATGGGGAGAAACAGAAGATTATACTATAGTTATTGAAGAAGCTCCTCAACCTGATTTCACTTTAACAAATACAACTGGAGACCTATCTATTTGCAACAAAGCTGTTAATGAACAAGTATTTGCTCTTGACTATAAAACTTTATTTGGTTTTAATGAAAACGTTAGTTTTTCTGTTACAGGAACCCCAACAAATACTACCAGCACATTCAACCCAACCTCCTCAAACACAAGCGGTTCTATGAATTTAACTGTTTCAAATTTGAATAATGCAACTGTTGGTGACTATACAATGAAAGTTACTGCAACATCCGCTACGATTACAAAATCGATAGACATTCTTTTTAACGTTAACGATAATATTTGTAAATCTACAGGTAATACAACTTCTCAAATTAGCACAACGCTTGTTAATTTCGGAACCATTGACAACACTTCAACCAAAACTACTGGGTATTCTGATTTTAAATCAATAACTACAGAAGTTATAAAAGGAGATAAATACAAATTAACAGTTAATGCTAATTCTGACGGAAATAAAACTTCAAAGACTTTTGCATGGATAGATTGGAATCAAAACTGTTTATTTGATGTAGGAGAAAAGTATGATTTAGGAAATGTCACTAACACTTCTGGAGCAACAAGCAATAGCGGATTAGAAATTACAATTCCTGCAAATGCTTTAACAGGAACAACAACCTTAAGAGTTTCTACAAAACTAGCAAGTGATGGAGACCCAGATTCTTGTGAATTAAACTTCAATGGAGAAGTTGAAGATTATACGATTACAATTACACCTACTTTCACCTTAAAAAGTACTACAGGTGGTGGATCTATTTGTAACAAAGCAGTAAATGAATTTATCTATTCAATAGATTATAAAACTTTTAATGAGTTTAATGAAACTGTAACTCTTGCTACTTCAGGTCTTCCTGCTAACGCAACAGCGACACTTAGCTCCACAACTATTAATTCAGATGGAACTATTACCTTAACTGTTTCTAATTTAAACAATGTTACGGTAGGTGATTATACAATTAAACTAACAGGAACTTCTTCAGTCTCTAAATCGATTGATATCATACTAAGTGTTAATGATAATCTTTGTAAATCATCAGGTAATACAGTATCTCAAATAAGTCTTACAAATGTAAAATTTGGAGAGATTGATAATACCTCAACAAAAACAACTGGATATTCTGATTTCAAATCAGTTTCTACAGGAGTAGTAAGAGGAGAAAGCTATGACTTAAACATTACCGTTAATTCCGATGGAAATAACACGGTAAAAACATATGCATGGATTGACTGGAATCAAAACTGTTTGTTTGACGCAGATGAAACGTATGATTTAACGTCGAATAGCAACTCTATATCTATCCCTGAAGGTGCTTTACTAGGTTCAACTACCTTACGTCTTTCAACAAAACTAAATGAATTCCCAAGCTCTTGTGAATTAGATTTTAATGGTGAAGTTGAAGATTATACTGTAAACGTTGAAGAAAGTTTTGCTACAAATGCTACCTTATTTACAGATTTAAAAATCTACCCAATACCATCTGATGGAAAGTTAACTGTTAACTTTAAAGTAAAGGTAAAAGATTTAACTATTATCCGATTATTTGATTTGGGAGGCCAATTGTTAGATACTCAAACTTTTTCAACGATCTCTAGTTCTTTCAATAAAGAAATTCAGCTTGTAACAGTAAGTAGCGGTATTTACTTTATTCAAGTGCAAAATGATGGGAAAATAAAAACAAGAAAAATAATCATTAAATAAAAAATGATTTACAACAAAAAAGCGAGCTGTTGAGCTCGCTTTTTTTATTCAAATTTCAACCATAATTACAAGTTATATTTCACACTAAAAACCGCAATTCTTGGCTGAATTACATAAGAAGAATTACTTACATAAAGATCATTACTACTATTCTGATTCAACCCTCTAGAGTTTAATAAATTAGTAACTCCGATTTTATATTCCCATTTACTATCTTTTTTCTGGTAAGTTAAATCTGCTCTTAAAAAACCATAACTATCAATTGAAGCTCCATTATTAACAACATTATTGTAGGTGTATTTTGACGTAAATATAAATTCTTTCAAGAAATAAGCGTCAAAATTTATATAAGGACTATGTGTTGTAAATGTGTTTTTTACTCCACTGATCTCCGATTTATTAATTGACACGTTATACCCTATATCAAAATTTGGAGCTTCTTTAAAATTAGTGCTAAATTTAGTAGTATACGATTGAGAAAAAGTTTTTGCTAGCCTATTTTCTATACTATTTGTTTGACTATTCGTAATTAAACTATTTGATTTAGCATAAGACACATTTCCCCCGATAGCTAGTTTAAACTTTCTATAACTCTTTTGAAAATTAGCTCTTGCTGAAATAGTTTCATCTGGTAAAGATGAGTTTATTGATGTTCTAACTTGATTTACGCCTAATCTCTGAGTATTACTTTTAACTACATCTTTACGTTTATTATAATTTACCGACCCAAAAACATTCGTATAATTAAACATGTTAAAGCTAAAATAATTCAAGTTTACAGTATGATATAATGAGTTTTCTAAATTTCTATTACCTGAATATAAACTATTATAGTTATTAAACACATACCCTTCTGCTAACTGATTAACATCTGTAAAACTAGTTTGCATACTATACCTTAATCGTAACGTTTCCGATTTTTTAAGACTTATTTTTACTGAAGCATCAGGTAAAAACTGAGTGAACTTGTTTTTCGTTTCTAAGCCCAACTGAGTATTTTTAGATACATAATTATGAGCATTAAATCCTTGAGT
>CBDTZS010000138.1:0-8804 GCA_965364955.1 uncultured Tenacibaculum sp.
TAAACCATTAACATTAATACAAAACCAATATACTCCCGTTTCAGGTGGAAATGCTATTCGTCGTTCAATAACAACTCACTTATCGGCAGGAATTACATTCGTCTCACCAGCAGCCCCTGCTCTTGCTGAAAAAGTAGATTTAGAATTTACGGGATATACTGGAACAGGAACTGATAATATTACGGCGTTTCTTCATACGGCATTATCGGCATTCTAATAGTTAATTAATTGAAAAAATAAATTTCTTTGTTCATTATTATAATATTAATATATATAATAATGACAACACCAACGAATTCACTAATTAACGAAGAACATTTTACACCTATTAATGAGGCAGGAGAAGAAGTAGATTTAACAGATATAGAATATGAGAGTTTAAATGTTATAGAACCTGATGATACGTGTGATATATTTTATGATATATATTTAGATTCGGTTGAAATGACAACCTCAGTATATGAGATATTTGTAGAAAATGTAGAGAAATCATTTCATTATGTGGGAGAAATAGTAGTAGAAGCATATAATTATTTGATAGATTGTATTGAATATTATATAGAATAGAAAGTTAATTTATTATTTGTTTCAATAGATTTATTATTATATAATTGTTTTAATTCTTTTATAATATCTTTATAATATTCATTACTTAATTCTATGCCTATTGACTTGAACCCCATTTCCATTGAGACATTACAGGTTGTGCCAGACCCTAAAAATGGGTCTAATATTATTCCATTTTTATCTATTCCACTAAATTTTATACACATTTCTACTAATTTTTTAGGATAAGTAGCTGGATGGGATTTCCTATCTTTTTTCCGACTTCTTATAGTTTTATAAGGAATAAACCACGTATTTCCCCTATCTCTACAATCTTTTTCAATATTAAACCTCTTTAAATTACTTTTATCCATATATGGAACTCCTATTTTATTTCTTTCTATATTTACTTTTCCAGTTTTAGTATAATGAAATATTGTCTCATTAGATGGGGCTGTATATCTTTTTGAGTTTATTGGTTTATAATGACCATAAGATACCTTATTTATAGAAATATTTTTAACCCAAGTTATACGATTTTGTAATACAAATACATCTTTTAACAATATCCCTATCTCCATATCAATTAACGGATTTTTATTAGTATATCCAATATTTAGAAATAATTGACCGTTTTTTTTCAATATACGCTTTACTTCCATCATAACTGTTTTAATAAAAATTAGATATTCATTACTATCTTTATTATCTTTATATGGACCTTTATATTTTATATTCAAATTATATGGAGGGGAAGTTATAACTAAATCAATACTTTCATCTTTAAATTCTTTCATTATTTTTAAGCAGTTTTCATTATAAATATCTAAAATAATATTTTCCATTTATAAATATTAATTATCAAATTAAATTCATTTTTTATATAATCAATACTAAAAACATTTTTTATTACGAGTATATCCTCATAATTAAAAATTTATACAATATATAGACGGGACAAATATAAAAAAGGTAAAATATAAGGTAATGTTAGGTAAAAAGTCTAAAAAAGTAGTAAATATATCAAAACGATTTTAAGTAAAGTATAATATGAATAAATCTTCATTCCTATATCTATATAATATGGATAAATATTAATTTATTATTCTGGTTCATAAGAACTGATATCAAATTCCATAACAGGGGATATATTATCTATAAATTCTACTTCAAATTGGAGAAACATATTTTGAACCATAAGTTCAATATCATCAAATGCTAATAATATTGATGTCAATGATATTTTAACATCAAGTGGTTTAGGTTTTAGTTCTTCTCTACATATAGGGCATCTATAACCCGTTTCCAACCATTTATCAATACATTTCTTACAAAAGGTGTGCTTACAAATGGTAATAGATTTTTCTTTTATTTCTTCAAGACATATAGGGCAATCGTCCATTTTATATATATGATATAATAAGGATATAATTTATGAATATAAAATAATATAATTAAGATATATAAAAAATGCCGTTAGATTTACAAAAATCCCCTAACAGAGAAGAACATAGAAGACGTCAAAGATTCCCAGCGAATCAAAGTTCGTATAGTTCAGCGACATCTTCCCAAGTTATTATAGAAGTTCCCGTCCAAAGTGAAGTTATTGATATGGAAACTTCATATTTACGATTTGATATGGTTGCCGTAGATACAGGTGCAGGTAATGGTGCTTTAACCTTTCCAAATTGGACTGCTTCATCGTGGATACGAGATTTAAGAGTTTATGATTTCGCAGGAAATCAAATTGGCGATAACATTAATCATTATAACGGAATGTATCGTGTATTAGCAGAAATGAAAAGTAATAGAGGTAGTAATACATCATACTTAAATGTATTAGAAGGTGCTATATTAGGTGGAGTCACAGCAGCAGAGACTTCCCGTCAATATTGTCATCAAATCCGAGTTCATATTTTCGGTCTTAAAGATTATTTCCCAGCAAATAAGATGGGTGGATTACGTATTGAAATAGATATGGAACAAGGGCATCAAGTCGCCGTATCAGATACAAATGAAGATGTAGATTACACTATTAGTAATTTAGCTTTTGTATGTGATTTAATTAAATTAAAAGACCCAGTAGAAAAAGCATTAGATAGTAAAATAGCATCAGGTGGGTTTGAAATCCATTATGATAGTTATGTAAATAGATTAACTACAATTACAGGTTCATCAACTGTTATAAATTTAGGTGTATTAAATGGTGCATTAAAAGATGTTCAAGCATTTATGATTCAAGATGACGAACGAACAGCAACAGTAGATTATTGGGATAATATGTCTCGTAATGGTTTAGATTCATATAGATTCAGATTAGGAAGTCAAGACTTAACAGAAGCCGCAATCGCCTGCTCTGCTACCCGAGCAGCTGAATACTTATATGAATACTTAAAATCACAAAAAATAGATCCGTTAAATTTTAGTGGTGATGCAGCATTAACAGCAGCTGAATTATTAGCAGATAATTTTGTTATCGGACAACGAGGCGATAGAAGTAATGACCCTGATGAATTAAGTTCAGTAAGAGATAATCAACAAAATCGCCTCGAATTAGAATTAAATTTCACTGGCGGCGATGCAGCGGCTTTATATACAGTAGCACATTTAGACAAGAGGCTAATTATAATGGGTAATAGACAGTTTAAGAACCAATAATTTGAAATTGACGGAGATACAATCGTAATACTTTTAATATTTATATTTATTTTATAATTTCAGTAATGAAAAAAATAAGATAAGCTTAGTGAGATAATAATATAAAATGACAACTTGGAAACAAATTAAAGAACACGAAGGATATTATATCAGCAATACCGGAAAAGTAGTCAGTGATGTTAGATTTTGGCCTCCAAGAGAATTAAAAGCTCAAAAAGTAGGTAAAAAAGATAATCAATATTTATCATATCATATTTACGGAAAAAAAAGACGAGCACATAGATTAGTAGGAATAGCATTTTTACCAAATCCTAATAACTATCCAATGATAGACCACAAAAACCAAGATAAATTGGATAATAGAGTTGAAAATTTAATATGGTGTAATAGAAGTCAAAATAAAGCAAATACAAAAGTTTATAAAAGTAATAAATTGGGAGTAAAAGGTATAAGAAAAACAAAAGCAGGAACATATAGAGTAAGAATTAGTCATAATAAGAAAACATATTCATTAGGGACACATAAAACATTAGAAGAAGCTGTTAAAGTATTCAATAAGAAGGGAAAAGAATTATTTGGAGAATTTTTCTGTCCTTCTACAATATAATTTTATCAAATAAAAATATATATAATATTAAAAATGTATTCATCGGAATATATATTTAATATACCAGATATAAATTCTATAATTATGAATTATAAACGAGAAATAGAGGATACGTGGGAATATAAAGTTGAAAGAGCAACGAGAGGAAATGAAAGAGATTATAATGATGTAGTAAAAGAAATAGAAAAAACAATAAAGAAATTTCATTTACATAAAGTAAAAGTAGGAATAACTCAAATCCATATGATAGATTATTATTATTATAGTATTTGGATAAATTTTGATAATAGTGATTATGAAAATATAAGAGAAAAGATAAATATATGGAGTAGAAATTATAGATTATAAATCAAAATATTTTAATAATATATTAATATATATAAATAAAATGGGTCGTAGAAGTTCAGTTCATAACTCAAAAGAAAATAATTCAGGGATACCACATACAAGATTAGTTAAACATAAAGATCATAAAGATAATAATTCTTTCTTCAAACCGGGAGAACAACACGAACAAAAGATAGGTCATCCAAAAGGAGATGAAAGACCATTTATAAAACAGTCATCAGGTCCAGCAAGAATGATGACTTATGCAATTAGTAATGATGATATATTTATATCAGGACAAAGCCAAGTAATACCAGTTTCATTCGGAAAATTTAGAGAAGCCCCAAGAAATTCTCGTCAATTAGTATTAGAGACAGATGGAGGATTCCGAGTAGATGATGATAAAGAGGTAGTAAAGGTATCAGTAGGGAAACCAAAAAAAATAGGGACATAAAATTAATATAATAGTATATGAGTTTCAACACAGATGGCATAGTAAATGCTTTAACAGAAGTAAAAAGGGCTAAGGCTAAAATAGTACAACAAGAAGCGTTATTAGTAAGATTTACTGATAATTTAAAGTTTTCTATACGAGAAATAGATGAGAAAAAGGAAGAAATAAGAAGAAAAGACAACACAATACGACAATTAAGACAGAGAATGAATAATATAGAATTAAATATGGGAGCAGTTCAATTAACAAATGATAATTTGACACAAGAACTCGCTATATGTAGGAGAAATCTAAATGATTTTACGAAAAGATTTTTAGATAGACAACCAGATAATGAAAATATATTAAATAGAGATTTATTACAAGAAGTTAATGCATTCTTATAAATATAAATTAATTCATATTTACTATAATATAGATACTATGAATACTATACTGAAATTTAAAGAATTAGATAAATTGTTATACGATAAACTGCCGAAAGATTTGGTTAATATGGTATATGAATACTATAATAATGGTTGTGATATATGTAGATTAGAGATGACTTTATGCCATTTTTGCGATGATTATTTCTGTGAGATATATTTATATCATAAAGAGAAGAAATTGTGTATGACGTGTAATAATTATTTATATAAAGACGAGATGATGGGGATATGTTATTGTAGTAAGCATTATTTGTGTTGTTTATGTTTTCTATGTTTAAATGAAAGTTCTAAAAGAGACGATATATTAACAATAATGATTTAGAAATTAATAATAAATGATATATAAAAATGAGTGAATTAGATTTAATAGTTGAAGATATTAAAGATGTTAAAAGACAAATACTGATATTAAATTCCCGAATATTAACGAGAGAACAAGCACAAAGAGAACCTTTTAATCGTTTTGCTCCACGAAGACAAAAAGAATTTTTTAAGACAATTGATACATTTGACACATTTGATAGGAATATTCGTTCAACAGAAGAAATAGAAATAAGAAATGAAGAAGTAAGAAAAGAAGATATAGAATTTCTAAGACAAATAAGAGAACTGGAAAAAAGAAAAAGAAAAACGGGAGAAGTTATACCAAATCTCTTATCACGAGAAAGATTAAATGCGAAGGCTTCTGATATAAACGCATTTAATACAATTAGAAATTAGATAATAGATAATAAATTAATAATAAATGATATATAAAAATGAGTGAATTAGAAATAGGTAATAAAATTAGAGATATAAAAGGAAAAATAGCAAGAATAAGAAGTTCTCCTGATATGGATGAATTTAGAAGAATTAAAGATAGACAAAGTGAAATATTCTTTACATCTCCAACAAGAACAAGAACAAGAACTTCAAAGAAAGAAGGACTTTCTGAATTAGAAAAAATGAGAGCAGAGTTTGACAGAGAAGACTTAGAAAGAAAAAGAAAAGAGGGAATAGAGAGAATTAAAAGAGATAGATTAGCTAAAAAAGACAGACCAAAAGCACGAGAAACGGAAATACCAAAACCGAAAACACCAAAACGGATAGACCCTAATAAAGTATCCGATAATATAATATCAAGATATGGGTTAGACTCTCGGGTAAATGATTTATCGTTTAAGAGACCAAATAGTAGGACAACTCAATCAAGGTTATTATCTGATATTAGAAAAAATAGAGTATTAGATGAGAAAAGTAGAAAACTTAATACAACTAAAAAGGATATTGAAAATCCAATAAATACTATTTTATCAATATATCATAATAAATTAATTGTTGGTTTTATTGTATATATAACACATTTTTTACTTAAAGGGAGAGAGACGGAAATAAAATTAATAGCAACAGGAAAACCGACTGATGCATTAGACTTTGTCCCTCTTGGTAGAATATTATTAGATACAGTAGTAGAACAGGAAAATACAAATAATTTATTAGTAAAGTCAGTATTATCAACAGCAACGAAAAAATTTTGGGTAAGTTATGGTATGACTCGTGATGGAACAGAAGATAATTTAGCAGTTTATAGAAAAAAGATACGAAGATAAATCTATAAAAATGACATCAATATTGAATATTTTTTCTTATCTTATAAAATAAGAAAACATATTAATATATTAAGATATAATAAGAAAATGCCAATCTATAAGACTCACGCAATATTAGAAATTGATTCAGCAAAAACAAGTGGAGCAAATGACACAAATGAAAACTTTTATGTTAATTTCGCCAATCCGATTAATTTTAATTTACGGAAATTTAATAAGAAAGAGAGACAATATGTATGTAGGATAGAAAATGTAAAAATCCCGATTACATTTCATAATATAAATTCTACAAATAATGTTTTAGATGTTGAAGAAATAGGTGGTGGAACTGCTACTATACAGCCTACTATTCCAGTAGGTTATTACACAATTGATGAATTAGTAGCTGAATTAACTACTCAACTTAATACTGATACAGGTGAAGGAGCAACTTATACAGTATCTTTTGATGATATAACAGGAAAAGTGAATATAGCAATAACAGTAGCAGGAACTTTAACATCAGCCCAAGTATTAGCAACATCAACCTTAGCAGAACCGATTGGATATATAACAGGAGTAGCAGGAGCAGTTATAACAACAAATGGAGATAGTCCAAATACAGCCTTTACAAATGTATTATATTATTTTAAGATACAAACTGACGCCCCAACTTCCAATTATTATGATAGAGATAACTTAAAACGTGTAGCCTTAAAAGTCCCTATAGTAAATGGAAGATATACATATCAATTTTACGAAAATGATACAGGGTATTATATTAATATGCCGAGAAGTAGCAGTTTTGAAGGATTACACGTAAGACTATTAGATGGTAATAATAGGTTAGTAGATCTACAAGGTGTGCCTTGGAGTTTTGATTTCTGTATTTATGAAATAAGATTAACAGATGATGTTATAGTAAATCAGTAAATAATTTTATCAAACAAAATAATATAAATAAATTATATCAAACAAAATAATATAAATAAATTATATCATGCAAAGTGTTAGAGAATTATTACGCGATTTAGTATTAGAGAAAGGGATTGTTGATATTATAATGGATTATAAAAAGAAATTTGATATAGCTGAATTAGAAGATAGAAATTTCTTTAAGTCAATAGTAGAAACTATATGTACTAAATCTTTCTTAGGTATTATCCATCCTATTACAATAAGAAACGAAAACAATGATAGATTAGTATTCAAGATAAAACAAGAATACGAGTATAGTTTTATGTTAGATATAGGGCAAAAAATAACTACTCTATTTATAGTATATAAGAAATATAAGAAGGAGGAGGAAGAACTACTTTTCAAATTATCATTCTCTTCATTATGTAGTAAAGACAGTGTTGAGATAACATTGAAAAATGTGTTTTTAATCAGTGAAAAGATGATAACATTTATATAAATTCCGAATAAATATAATAAATATTTTCTTATGAATATTCATAAAAATAAATATTTTTTCATAAAAATAAATAAATATTTATCCCAAAAAACCGAAAAATATTGAAAAAGTAAAAATGTCTAAATTCATTTTGATTGATAGAAATAAGAACTTATTTTGATAAATGTGCTTGATAAAACGTTCTCTTGATTCTTATGTATTTTAGAATGAAAAATGATGATATTATAGACATTATTATTATATATTGTAGTATAAAGCAATGAATTACATACAATTAAGTAGAGAATTAGATAAACATTGTAAAGATACTGATACGGGTTATATGCCAGATGATGTATTGAAATTAATATTAGGTTATACGGGTCATATTAGTAATAGACCTACTTATTTTTACAAACTTAGTGTAAGATATAAATATAAAAATAGGAAAGATAAGTGGGAAAGGCATTTTTTTGAGTATCCTTTATATTATTGTTCGTGTTGTAATGGTAAGCAAAAGTTATTCAAGAGTAATAATCATATATATACAAATAGACATAGAAGAAATATGAAAAAAAATGGAGATTTAGGGAATGAGATAACGAATAGTGATGTTTATAAGTATATAAATGGATATTATCGTTATAAACTTTATATAAAAGACGTTGAAATATACCGAATGAGAGATGTATGGAAGTGAATGTGGATAAGAAACCGGATAAATGCGGATAAGAAAAACACTTAAAAATCGTTGTGTTTTGAGTAATTTATAAGTATAATATGGATAAATAATATCGGGATATTTTCCCTTAGTTAT
>CBDTZS010000139.1:0-8743 GCA_965364955.1 uncultured Tenacibaculum sp.
AGTGTAAAGTATGATCTTTAACTTGTGTAAACTATGTCCCTTAACGAACATTAAACTCAACTTATGAAATTACTCATTTATTTTTATCTCATTAGTGTATTTCAAATGAGTTGTGACACAAATAAAAGGAAAAATGGAGAAATACAAGCTCAAGAAGAAAATGGAATAGGATGTACAGAAAATGCTTGCAGCGGAACATACACAGGACCTGAATTTATAAATAGACAAGACATTGCTCATCAATTTTCTAATAAAATGAGTAAAGCTGTAGGAGATAAATTAAAAGAATTTTATGGTGAAAAAAAATATAAAAAAGTCGAGTTTTCTTCAATTAAAATGACAACAAAAGGAATGGGTAGTGGAAAAGTAATTTATTATCTTTTTATTCCTTTCACCTCGGTTAATTCTAAATGTGAAGCTTATACTTCCTTTGACCACGTTGGAGGTTGGAATCATACTCCATCTTTAAACAGAAGGAAAAAAGAACTTGAAGGAGTAACTATGAAAGGACATAATTTAGATATTAGTAAAATTAAAAAAACACATGAAGGATTAGAGGAATATTGGATTCAATGGAAAAATAAAAATACTCAATCAGATTGTGAATAATAAACTATAGCTAACAATGTATAAAAATAATTGCTCAGTTTTGAGCTTAACCAAAAGTTCTTGCAAGTTTTCTACGTCTGAATTTCCGATGGAAATTCCTCGCACGTAAACCCGCAACTATTCTTATACGAAACGTTAATTATGAGGGAAATTCAACTTACAACCTTATTGCTATTCATTAGTTTAAATTCTATCTTAAGTCAAAATACGATTGAATTAATGGCATTTGACTGTAATCGTGAAAGAGAATCGAATACTGATATTTCCGAAATTAAATTTAAAATACTAACTGAACACAAAGTAATTAGTCAGTCCACAAAATCTAAATATGATTTATTCAGGTTTGAAACATCAAAATACAACATCAAAATTGAGTATCATAATATTTATAATCAGAAGGTAGATACTACTATCAATATTTCACCTAAAACCAAAAAGATATTTTTATGTGTTGAAAAAATGAAAGATTATGAAATTAAAACCTTCATCGAAAACAGCATATTGAATAACAAAAAATGGAAACTAGAATTTTCAGGTTCTGGTTGTTCGGGCTACAATAAAACTAAAATTAAATTTATTACACGAAAGAAAAAAACGCTATTCAAATATTTATCCATAGACAAATGGTGGAAAACAGGAAAAAAAATCAAAAAAAAAAAGGTTATTGAATTAAGGAAAAAAGACTTCGGTAAACTAATAGTTTTTGAAAAGAAATTGAGGCTTTTGAATGATGCAAAAAAAAGATGTGGACCAGTAACTTATTACTATTTGACGCAAGGAAATACAAAATTAGAATTTAAAGACGGAAGCTGTGTTGGAATTTATAAAGATTATTTAAAGGAAATAATTGAAAGAAATAACTAATGGCAACACCGTATATAATTTATTGCTAGTTCTAGCCTACTGACAAAAACCTTCGCAGATTTTCTATTTAAAGTTATTTATTACAAACTAAAGAAACACGTTGTAAACAATATAAACAAACAGCATGCAAAGAAAAATAATTACACTTTTACTAATAGCAATATTCATGAATTTTGGATATGCTCAATCTGAAAAAATCATTATTAAGACAGGTCATTTAACAGAGGCTAATTATCTGAAAATGGATGATTTTTATTTAACTCATTATTTATACATCGATCTGTTTTTAAGAGAAAACCTGTTTTCAGAAGCAAAGCCAGAAGATGTTTCGTCAATTCTTAAAGCTCTTAAAAAATATGTTTCAGTAGAAAACAAACTAGATATTGAAATTGAAAAACCTGGAAAAAGAAATTACTTAATCTGATTTACAATTTTAAAGAAAGATGACGGAACTGAGCTTTTAATTGCTTTCACAAATTGGAGCGTAAAGAAAAAGGAATTTGAAAAAGAAATTAAAATGGAAAATGATTCTTATACGAGATGGTATTTTCTAAATAGAAACAAAATGACCTATAGAAAAGATATGTCGAATCAGAATGATTACTCAAGTATAAATAAATCTGACTTGGCTAATGCTTATCTATTCGATGAACTCTCTGATAACGATTCGAAGATAAAAAATACAATAGACGAATTTCTAAATCAAAGTAAATTAAGTGTGTCAGATAAAATTATGGCAAATTTAATTCTCTTGAAATACCAAATTTTTCAAAAAGAGAACGACAATATAACTAAGCAAACTGCATACTTAACTGAACTATTTAAAAAAAATGAATCTGAGTCTAACCTGAGAGGTTTACAAGTGGCTTTTGATGCGACAAAATTTCAAATAGAATTAATGAAATAAATACGGTTTACAGCACCTTATATAATTTATTGCAAGTTCTAGCCTACTTACTAAATTAGGTATTGAATCACGTTAGCGTTCATTGTGAAATAATCATCAAATTAAAAAATGAAATATACACCCGAATCCGGATTCCCATACTATTTTGACTTTGTAAAAAACATGGATTGTCAGTCAATTTTCTCTTCTCAATCAACAATTACATTTTTAAGTTCAATCAGTGAGGAAAAAGCTATTTATCGCTATGCCCCTTCAAAATGGAATATTAAACAGGTTATTGGGCACATAACAGATCACGAAAGAATTATGATGTTTCGAGCATTTTTAATGAGTAGAAATGAATTAGTTGAATTATGGGGTTATGACCAAAATTCATTAATAGACAACAGCCGTTTTAACGAATTAACAATAAAGGAATTAATAACTGACTTTGTAAATGTTAGAAAAGCATCTGTTAGTTTTATCGGGGCATTATCTGAAAAACAATTAAAAATAAAGGGCCAGGTTCAGCATTATGAAATTACACTAGAGAATTTCATAAAATCTATAATTGGTCATGAAATACATCACATAAACATTATCAACGAAAGATATATTTAATAATTTGAATCAACGAATCGCTAACAATGTGTATAATTAATTGCTTGCGGGATTCCCTCACGGAAATTCACGAAAATTAATTATCTTTCCGCAACGGCGGAAAGTAAAACGTACTTTTAACCGTGAAAAATCATGCACAAACACGCTAGGCAAAACTTGACAAAATTATAAATTATGAAGCATCAAGAATTTAATTTCAACTATCATAAAACTACATTTTTCGGCCAATATTGGCAACCTAAAACTGTAAAAGCAGTTGTGATTATTATTCACGGAATGGGAGAACATTCTGGTCGTTACCAGCATGTTGCTGAAAAATTAACTGACAATAATTTTGGAGTTATTGCTTTTGATCATTTTGGTCACGGTAAAACAACAGGCAAACGTGGTCATAACCCTGGTTTTGATACTGTTTTAGAAAGTATATCAAAATTAATTAATAAAGCAAAAGAAGTCTTTGATAGTAAACCGATGTTTTTATACGGGCATTCTATGGGTGGAAATGCAGTAATAAATTACACCCTTCGCAAAGAAAACAACCTAGCAGGAATTATCGCAACAAGCCCAATGCTAAAATTAGCTTTTGATCCGCCAGCTTGGAAACTTTCATTAGGTAAGATTATGCAAAAAATTGCACCATCGATAACCTTAGGAAATGAATTGGATGCGAATGATGTTTCTCATGATAAAACTGAAGTTAAAAAATATATTGAAGATCCATTAGTACATGATAAAATTAGTCCTAATTTTTCTTTATCATTTATCGATTCTGGTGAATGGGCAATTCAGAACGCAGCCACTTTAAAAAACCCAATGTTGTTATTACATGGCACAGGCGATAAAATTATTGATTATAAAGGAACAGAGGCTTTCGCAAATAATTCAGCCAAAGCAAGCTTAAAATTGTATGAAGGTGGTTATCATGAATTACAAAACGATTTATGTAAAGAAGAAATGCTACAAGACGTTGTAAATTGGCTAAACAGTCAACTCTAAATCAATTAAAAATTAGAATGCTTCAAAAACTAACAAAACATATTGATCAAAATTTCTCTTTTTTAAAAGATAAAAAACTCTTAATTGCAATTTCTGGAGGTATTGACAGCGTTGTATTAACACATCTATTACATCAATTAAATTATACTATTTCATTAGCACATTGTAATTTTCAATTAAGAGGAGAAGAAAGTAATTTAGATGAACTTTTCATTAAAAACTTAGGAAAGGAACTAAATATTGATGTTTTTTCAACTCAATTTGATACCATTAAATATTCTAAAGACAACAAACTATCTACTCAGTTAGCTGCAAGAAAATTACGCTATGATTGGTTTCATGAGCTAGAAGAAAAACATAATTTCGACAATATTTTAACCGCACATCATGCTGATGACAACTTAGAAACTTTTTTAATTAATTTAACAAGAGGTACAGGACTAGAAGGTTTAATTGGGATTCCATCGGTAAACGGAAGTCTTATACGCCCTTTATTGGTGTTTTCTAGAGAAGAAATAGAGAGTTATGCATTGAGTAATGCTATTAAATGGCGTGAAGATGCCAGTAATTCAGAAATAAAATACATAAGGAATAAAATAAGACATCAAATTGTTCCAATTCTTAAGGAGCTAAATCCAAGTTTACTAAAAACACATAGTAAAACTACCGAATTTCTAAAACAATCTCAACAAATTATTGTTGATAAGATGTCAGAAACTTCAGTAAAAGTCCTTTCTAAAAAAGATGACTTAATAAAACTTAAAATTTCAGAATTAATAAAACTATCAAACCCAAAAGCATATTTATATCAACTCTTAAAAGAATATAAATTTACTGAATGGAATGATGTTTACAACTTAATTCAAGCTCAATCAGGTAAGAAAGTGTCAACAAATTCACATACTTTACTAAAAGACAGAGATTTTTTATTACTTTTACGTACAGATAAAAGTAATTCTATTGAAAATGAGCTAGTTACCATAACCAAAGAAAAAACTAGAATAGCAAGCCCTATCAATTTGCTACTCGAAAATGTCGAAAAAAAAACAATTATTGACATAAATAGTATTTATGTTGATAAAAATTTGTTAAATTACCCCCTTTCTATTAGAAGATGGCAGGCAGGTGATTTTTTTTATCCAACAGGAATGTCCGGTAAAAAAAAGGTTAGCAAATATTTTAAAGACGAAAAACTATCAGTTTTTGAAAAAAATAACATTTGGTTGCTTTGCTCAGATGATAATGAAATTATTTGGATTATTGGAAAACGACAAGACAGACGTTTTTTATCTTCTGATAAAACAACCCAATTATTAAGATTAATTAATTAAAAACAACCCCCTTATAAACTAACTCGAATGAAAAAATTTATTACTCTTTTTTTATTATTTTTAGGTTTAACGGTTTACTCTCAGTCTGATGATAATCCTATTGTCGTAACACCTACCGTTGAAAAAATCTCGGACACAGAATACGACTTAATTTTCGAAGTTGAAATTGCTGAAGACTGGCATTTATATTCTCAACACAACCCTGAGGATGCTTCTTTACCGATGACAATCTCTCCTGCGGAAGGACAAACTGGCTATACTCTTAACGGGAAAGCTAAAGAAGGTGAAACTCATACTGAATTCAGTGAGATTTGGGGAAAAGATGAAATTTTCTTTGCAGATGAAGGAAGATTCGTACAAAGAATCACCGTTTCTGATGCAAGCTTAACTCAAATAACACTTAACTTAGATGCACAAGTTTGTAAAGAATACTGTTTACCTTTCGATGAAGACTTTACCTTTTCATTAACTGGTGAAGAAGTATCACAAACAGTTGTTGAAGTTGATGATAAAAGTCAATCTTTATCGCAATCATTAAACTTAAACTTAAAGAATACTGCTTTATTAAAAAGTACTGCAGAAAAATCTTCTGATGGAGGAGAAGGAGATACTTTATTGAATATTTTCTTATTAGGATTTGTAGGAGGTTTATTAGCCTTTTTAACTCCTTGTGTTTTTCCAATGGTACCTTTAACAGTATCTTTCTTTACAAAACGTACTGAGAAAAAAGGAAAAGGAGTTCGTAGCGCTATTTTATATGGTTTCTTTATCGTATTAATTTACGGACTATTAAGTTTACCTTTCCATTACTTAGACACTTTAGATCCAGAGATTTTAAATAGTATTTCAACCAACATTTGGTTAAATGTATTTTTCTTTTCAGTTTTAATTTTCTTTGCAGGTTCTTTCTTTGGTTTTTATGAATTAACATTACCTAGTTCTTGGAGTAACAAAGCAGATAATGCTTCAAATATTGGAGGAATTATCGGTACCTTTTTTATGGCTTTAACTTTAGCTATTGTATCATTCTCTTGTACAGGACCAATTTTAGGTTCATTATTAGCAGGTTCACTAGGATCTAGTGGAGGTGCTATGCAGTTATCTGCTGGTATGATAGGTTTTGGTGCAGCTTTAGCACTGCCTTTCGCTTTATTCGCAATGTTCCCAGGATGGTTAAACTCTTTACCAAAATCTGGTGGATGGTTAAACACTGTGAAGGTAGTTTTAGGATTCCTAGAATTAGCATTTGCTTTTAAATTCTTATCGAATGCAGACTTAGTAGGGCACTGGGATTTCTTAAAAAGAGAGATTTTTATTGGTATCTGGGCTGTAATTGCTTTATTAACGGCACTATATTTATTTGGTCTGATTGGTAAGAAATACGGTAAAATATCTTTCTTTAGAGTTTTACTAGGTCTTGGAGCATTAGCTTTCGCTGTATATTTAGCTCCAGGTGTTATGGAAAAACCAACATGGAATCAAAGTAAATTATTAAGCGGATTCGCTCCACCTCAATTTCATAGTATCTATAAAAAAGACAACAAATGTCCGCTAGGATTAAATTGTTTTAAAGATTTTGAAGAAGGTATTGCTTATGCAAAATCTGTTAACAAGCCAGTTCTGTTAGATTTTACAGGTTGGGCATGTGTTAACTGTCGTAAAATGGAAGAGACTATTTGGATCCAACCAAACATCTATTCTTTAATTAACGATGATTATGTATTAATTTCATTATACGTAGATGATCATGAAAGACAATTACCAAAAGACCAACAATTCGATTTTATAAAACCTAATGGCAAAGTAAAAAGAATTAGAACTTATGGTGATAAATGGGCTACTTTACAAGTTGCAAACTTTAAAACAGCATCGCAACCATTTTATATATTAATGAGTCCTGATTTAGAACTTCTAAATACACCTCAACAATACTCTGATCATACTGCATATTACAATTGGTTAAAAACAGGATTAGATAACTTTAACAAGAACTAGTCTACCTTAAAAATATTTTAAAAAGCCTCTTTTATAAAGAGGCTTTTTTTTATGTCTTGCCTTAAAAAATAACTCCATAATTAATCATTAGCTACTTTTTTTTTAAGGATTCGATTAGTCTCATCGGTCGGTTTTATAATTTTTAGAATCTCTTTCTTTAATTTTAACAAACTATTACAATATTGTTCATTTAAATAAAGGTTAGAATTAGATTACTAATTCTTCCGTAATAACTTCTTTAAAAATATTTACATATTATAATCATTGGTTTGAGAACTTCCGATTCCATTAACATCAATAGTAGCATATTATATCTCCTATGATTACCTAGTCTTTAGTATTGAAAACTGGTCAATAAACAACAACTGTCGGATTCCCTAATCTCCTAATTTCTACAATCAAAACAAGTATAGCTATGGTTCTGTCAATTATCTAAATCTACTAAGCTTTAGGTAATTGTACAAGATGCTTTATCTAAAACCATTCAAATCAAGATAATTAACAAGTATGTTTCAGTATATAAAAGGTCTCATAATTTTAGCTATCTTTAACAGAAAGAGAAAGTTATGCTTATAAAAACCTATGGATCTGCTGTTTTTGGCATTGAAGCCACTACAATTACAGTAGAAGTTAATATAGATAAAGGAATAGGTTACCATTTGGTTGGTTTACCTGACAATGCTGTTAAGGAAAGCTCATATCGCATTTCTGCTGCTCTTAACAATAACGGATTTAAATTACCTGGGAAAAAAATAATTATCAACATGGCGCCTGCGGATATTCGTAAAGAAGGTGCTGCTTACGATTTAACATTAGCTATTGGAATTCTTGCTGCATCAAACCAAATTAAATCTACAAATATCAATGAATATATAATTATGGGGGAACTTTCTTTAGACGGAAGTTTACAACCCATTAAAGGTGCTTTACCAATTGCAATTAAAGCACGTGAAGAAGGCTATAAATATTTTATTTTACCAAAGGAGAATGCAAAAGAAGCAGCCATAGTTAACGACTTAGATGTATTAGCAGTCGAAAATATTATGGAAGTTATTAATCATTTAGAGAATAAAAAAATAATTGAACCAACCATCGTTGATACAAGAGCAGAGTTTTACAAACATGTTGATTTCCCTGAGTTTGATTTCAGTGATGTGAAAGGACAAGAAAGCATAAAACGATGTATGGAAATCGCAGCTGCTGGTGGACATAATATTATTTTAATTGGCCCTCCTGGTGCTGGAAAAACGATGTTAGCAAAACGACTCCCATCAATATTGCCACCAATGACTTTACAAGAAGCTTTGGAGACCACAAAAATACATTCGGTTGTTGGCAAAGTAAAAAACTCAGGACTTCAATATAGTCGCCCATTCCGTTCGCCACACCATTCATGTTCTGACATCGCATTAATTGGCGGCGGAAACAACTTACCCCAACC
>CBDTZS010000140.1:0-8683 GCA_965364955.1 uncultured Tenacibaculum sp.
TTAGCACAAAGAGGATATAAAGTTGAGATCTATGAAAGTAGACCAGATTTAAGAACTACAGATATTTCTGCGGGGAAATCAATAAATTTGGCATTATCAGATCGCGGATTTAAAGCGTTGCGTTTAGCAGGGGTAGAAGAAAAAGCACGTGAAATATGTATTCCGATGTATGGTCGTTTAATTCACGATACAGAAGGAAATACTTTTGCTTCAAATTACTCAGGAAGAGAGGGAGAATATATAAATTCAATTTCTCGAGGTGATTTAAACGGAATTCTATTAACTGAAGCTGAAAAACATGAAAATGTAACGATTCATTTTAATAAAAAATGTACTTCTGTTGATATTGAAAATACAGTAGCACACTTTGAAGATTATAAAACGAAAGAAGAATTTGCTATAGATTCAGGTGTAATTTTTGGAACAGATGGAGCAGGCTCTATCTTAAGGAAAAGCTATTATTTAGAAAGAAAATTCTTGTTTAGCTATTCACAGAACTATTTATCTCACGGATACAAAGAACTAGAGATTCCAGCGGGTGCATTAGGAAAGCATCAAATAAGTAAAGATCATTTACATATTTGGCCTCGTGGAGAGTATATGTTAATAGCATTGCCAAATATGGATGGAAGTTTTACCGTAACGTTGTTTTTAAGTTATGACGAAGGAGAATATAATTTCAATAATTTAACTTCGGAAGAGAAAATAACAACCTTTTTTGAAACACAATTTCCAGATGCATTACAATTAATTCCGAGTATTAAAGACGAGTTTTTGAATAATCCCACAGGAGCGCTGGGAACCGTAAAATGTTCTCCATGGCATTATCAAAATAAAACAATTCTATTAGGAGATGCGGCGCATGCTATTGTTCCGTTTTACGGACAAGGAATGAACGCTTCGTTTGAAGATATTACCGTTTTTGATGAAATTCTAAATCTGAATTTAGGTGATTGGGAAACTGTTTTTAAAACCTATGAAAAAGCAAGAAAGCAAGATACAGATGCTATTGCAGATTTAGCAATCGATAACTTTCACGAGATGAAAGACCATGTTGCAAATCCGTTATTTAAAGAAAAAAGAAAGTTAGAAATGGATTTAGAAAAGGCTTTTCCAAATGACTATTTTTCTAAATATTCTATGGTTACTTTTAATGAAGATATTCCGTATGCAGAAGCAATGAAGAAAGGGAGAGCGCAAGACAAAGCATTGTTAAATATGGTCGCTCATCATGATTTAGATACTGTAACTGATTTAAGTAAAGTACTTGTAAAAGTACAAGAAGAAACAAATGAGATTTTAAATGAGGATAAAATAGCAGGCTTGTAAATAGCTTTATTCTTAATTTATTTCAGAATAGCATTATGAGAAGCTTAAACAAGTTCAGCTTGACGGAACGGAAATAAAAAGTTATCGACTGCGCTCGAATAGATAAAATAAAAAATGAAAACATACATCGTTTTATTACGCGGAATTAATGTCTCGGGAAAAAATAAACTTCCGATGGTAGATTTACGTGAATTATTAAACGATTTAGGGTTTCAAAATATACAAACTTATATTCAAAGTGGAAATATCATTTTAGATTCTGATGAAAGTAAAGTTGAGGTTTGTCAGAAAATAAAGCAAGGAATTGCAGCGAAGTTTGAATACGAAGTTCCTGTATTAGCTAGAACTGTTTTAGAATGGAAAGAAATAATTGAAAACTATCCTTTTTCAATCGAAAATGAAAAAATAGTAGCTTTTACATTTTTAGATAAAATAGTTAGCGAAGCAAATATTGAGGTCAAAGGGATTAATGAAGATATATATAAAATAGAAAAAGATGTTGTGTATTTAAATTGTCCATCAGGTTTTGGAAAAACAAAGTTGACGAATAACCTTATTGAGAAAAAGTTGAATGTAGTGGCAACTACAAGAAATTATAAAACAACGATAAAGCTATTAGCATTAGCAACAAAATAACGTCATTCCTAACAAAGTGAAGGAATCTAATAATTAGAAACTGAAACAAGTTCAGTTTGACGAATAAAGAAGAAATAAAATGGAAAAGAAAGTAACACCAAGAGGCGCATATCCACACGTAAAAGTTGTGGGAGATTTTATTTTTGTATCAGGAACAAGTTCACGTCGTTCAGATAATACGATAGCAGGAGTAGATATTATTGATGAAATGGGAACTAAGTATTTGAATATTGAAACTCAAACACGTGAAGTTTTAAAAAATATAGACAAGACATTACAAACTGTTGGAGCAAGTATAAAAGATGTCGTAGATGTTTCTACGTTTTTAGTGAATATGAATGATTTTGCTGGTTATAATAAAACCTATGCTGAGTTTTTTGAAAAGGAAACAGGGCCAACACGTACCACAGTTGCTGTACATCAATTACCACATCCAGATTTAGTGGTAGAGATTAAAGTTACTGCTTATAAAAAAGCAAACTAAGAGATGATTGCATTCAATCAAAATAAAGAAGAGTTAATCAATAAAAGTTTTTCAATTACTGAACCTATTTTTAGTAGTGAAGAACGGTTGCGGTTAATTAGTTTGATTGAGAATTCAGAAAAAGGTTTTGCTATAAGACAGTTAGTGAATAAAATACCTGAAATACAAGAAGTAGTTTTTAATAATAAAGAGTTTAATAAATTATATAATGCTATTTGTGGTACTAATTATTTTTTATCAAAAGCTATCTTTTTTAATAAACCCAGTAAATCAAATTGGTTTGTAGGTTATCATCAAGATTTGAGTATAAGTGTAGAAAATAAAATAGAGGTTGAAGGATATACTAATTGGACAAATAAAAATGGACAGCTAGGAGTAATTCCACCAAAAGAGATTTTAGAAAATACCGTTACTTTTAGAATACATTTAGATAAAACAGATGAGACCAATGGAGCTTTAAGAATAATAAAAAATACACAAAAAAAAGGAATTATAAGAATTGATAAAAATTTCAAAAAAGAAGATTTAGGTGAAGAACAATTATGTGTTGTAGAGCAAGAAGGAATCATGTTAATGAATCCTTTATTATTACACGCATCATCAAGATCAATTTCAGAGTACGATAGAAGAGTAATTCATTTAGAATTTTGTAACCAAGAAATCCCAATGGGGTGGTTGGAAAGAAAAGAAGTTATATGAACATAAAAAATTACATAAACGGTGAATTTGTAAATCCAATTAACGGAGATTACATTGATAATTACAATCCAGCAATTGGAGAAGTGTACGGTAAAATACCCAACTCTTCAAAAGAAGATGTTGAAGTTGCATATAATTCTGCCAAATCAGCCTTTAGGCAGTGGTCAAATACAACTTTAGAGGAGAGAAGTAACATCTTATCTAAGATTGCAGAATTGATAAAAGAGAAATTATCTTTTTTAGCAGCAGCGGAATCTAAAGACAACGGGAAACCAATTAGTTTAGCAAAACAAATTGATATTCCAAGAGCTGCAAGTAACTTCCAGTTTTTTGCAAATGCCATTACACAGTTTTCATCGGAAGCTCATGAAAGTGTGGGATTAAACGCGGTTAATTTTACTTTACGTCAACCAATTGGAGTCGTAGGTTGTATTTCTCCATGGAACTTACCATTGTATTTATTCACATGGAAAATTGCTCCAGCAATTGCAGCAGGAAATTGTGTAATAGCAAAGCCAAGTGAAGTAACACCAATGACAGCCTATTTATTAGGCGAAATTTGTACCGAAGCTGGTTTGCCGAAAGGGGTATTAAATATTGTTCATGGTTTGGGCGGTTCAACAGGTCAAGCAATTGTAGAACATCCGAATATTAAAGCAATTTCTTTTACAGGAGGAACAACAACAGGGGCGCATATTGCACGAGTTGCTGCACCTATGTTTAAGAAGCTATCTTTAGAATTAGGAGGGAAGAATCCGAATTTGATTTTTGCAGATTGCGATTACGACAAAATGTTGGCAACGACTGTTCGATCTTCATTTGCGAATCAAGGTCAAATTTGTTTATGCGGAAGTAGAATTTTTGTGGAAGAAAAAATCTACGAAAAATTCAAGAAAGATTTTGTCCAAAAAGTATCTGAATTAAAAGTTGGGAATCCAACAGAAGCCGATACAAATATTGGAGCATTAGTATCTAAACAACATTTAGAAAAAGTAAAGTCATATATTGATATAGCCGAAGAAGAAGGAGGTAAAGTTCTTTTTGGAGGTGACAGAGTCACAGTTAATAATTGCAAAAATGGCTATTATTTAGAACCAACAATTATTGAAGTTTCTGATAATAAATGCAGATTGAATCAAGAAGAAATCTTTGGGCCAGTTGTTACCATCATGTCATTTAAGACTGATGAAGAAGCATTACAATTAGCAAACGATGTAAAATACGGATTATCAGCAACACTTTGGACAAATAACCTGAATAGAACGATGCAGATTTCTAAACAGATTCATGCAGGAATTGTTTGGGTAAATACATGGTTATTACGAGACTTAAGAACTCCTTTTGGAGGGCAAAAAGAAAGTGGAGTAGGACGAGAAGGAGGTTTTGAAGCCTTACGTTTCTTTACCGAACCTAAAAATATTTGTATACATTATGAATAAAGAAATAAGGGGTAAAATAATTACAGTGTGTGACGAGAAGATTGCAAAGAAAGGAGATAATGTAGGTTTGTCTTTCTACGCTTTTTTTAAGAATAAAAATGACACTCCTAAATTATTAATGGAAGTCGCAAAGTGGTGGATTGAAACACATGAATTAGATCACTTTGAAAAAGCAGTTAAGATTAAAGAAATGATTGAAAGAAATGAGTAATATAGATTCGATAAAAGGATTAGAGTTTATTATGCCTGTTATTTTACTTCTTCTAGGAAGTCTTTTAACTGTACATAGAATGAAAAAAAATATAAAGTTAGGAGCTAAATTAAAATGGAAAGAAGAATTTAGAAATAAAACTATTGATTTTATTAGAGAATCAATGGAACTGCATAATAAATCTGTTTTTTTAAACTTGACTCCTAGTGATAATGATTTAGAAAAAAATAAAGTTACAGGTAATTTTGTTGATATTTCACAAAAATTCGATGCAGCTTTTTACGCTATAGATTTGATGATAAAAGATGAAAATGACGATACACGTTTTTTAATCATTAAATATAGAGAAATAAAAGATGAAGCTTTTAATGAATTTGAGAATGAGTCAGGATCAACAGATAGTAGTACGATAAATGAATTTTATCAGTTAGCAAAATCGATATATAATAATGAAGATTATTTAAATAAAATAATATAATGAACTTAAGTATACAAAACAAAAATGCCTTAGTTTGCGGAAGCACACAAGGAATAGGAAAAGCATCAGCAATTGGTTTGGCGCAAGAAGGAGTAAATGTAACATTGATTGCTCGTAACGAAGAAAAGTTAAAAGCAGTATTGGCTGAGTTGCCAAATAACAATCAAAAACATAGTTATATCGTTGCTGATTTTTCGAATCCACAAGAACTGAAAAGAAAAATTGAAGCAAGTGATTTAAATTTTCATATTTTGGTAAACAATACTGGTGGTCCTGCTGGAGGTCCGGTATTTAATGCAGAATTAGATGAATTTGAACGCGCATTTACACAGCATTTAAAATGTAATCATGTATTGGTGCAAGCTGTTGTTCCGTTTATGAAAGAAACAGGTTTTGGTAGAGTTATTAATGTGATTTCTACTTCCGTAAAACAACCTTTAGACGGATTGGGAGTATCTAACACTATTCGTGGTGCAGTTGCTAGTTGGTCTAAAACATTAGCGAATGAATTAGGTCAGTTTAATATAACGGTAAATAATGTGCTGCCTGGAGCAACAGGAACAGAAAGATTAAAAGAGATCATTAATAATAAAGCAGCAAAAACAGGTATGTCTGTTGATGTCGTTTCAAAAAATATGATGAACGCTTCGCCTGCAAAACGTTTTGCGAAACCAGAAGAAATTGCCAATGCAGTGGTTTTTTTAGCAAGTGAAAGTGCAAGTTTTATCAACGGAATTAATGTTCCTGTTGATGGTGGAAGAACGAAGAGTTTGTAATTTATAAACGGAATTTGCGTTAGGGATTGTAGCGACATCCTTTTTATAAGTTAATAAAGAAACGTCATTACGAGTAAAACGAAGTAATCTCTTGGTAGATTTAAGATTGCCACAGAAAGAGAAAACTTTCTTCGCAATGACCATAAAAAGATATAGTGAAAAGCCCGACCTTTAGGGAACGCTCAAATAAATAGATATATGAATTTAGTACAGCCTTTAAATTTCAAAAAGTGGATTGATGAAAACCGTCATTTATTAAAACCGCCAGTTGGTAACCAGCAGGTATGGGATAATGGTGAGTTTATTGTAATGGTTGTTGGAGGTCCTAACTCTAGAAAAGATTATCATTATAATGAAACTCCAGAGTTTTTCTACCAAGTAGAAGGCGATATGATTTTAAAAATCATTGATGGTAAAGGCGAAATGATTGATGTAGAAATTAACGAAGGCGATATTTATTTATTACCAGCAAAAGTTCCGCATTCACCACAACGTAAAGAAAATACTGTTGGGTTGGTGATTGAATATCCACGTGATAAAGGAATGTTAGATGCACTAGAATGGTATTGTGAAAAATGTAATAATCTGTTATATAGAGAGGAATTTGCATTGGATAATATTGTAACGGATATGCCAATTATTTTTGATAAATATTATTCAGATATCAAGAAATGTACGTGTTCTAGTTGTGGAACAGTAATGGAAGCACCTAAGAAAATAAGCGTTAAGTAGTACTATAGTATAAAATAAATAGTTCGTCATTACGAATGAGGAACGAATGAAGTATTCTCTTCATACATATAGAGATTACTTCGTAAACTCCCAATGACAAAAAAAATGATAAAAAGAAAGCTACGCATAAACGGACATTCACATTTATTACCATACCCAGAACAAATCCCTTCTTTTATGAAGGAAAAAGAAATTTTTTGGGTAGATGATGAACGTAAACACATGTTACAAAAAGGATGGAAACGACCTGTTACAGATTCTAGTTTTTTCTTAGATGAGAAATTACTTTGGATGGAAAAAAACAAATTAGATCATGCAGTTGTTTTAAATCTTTCTCAATTATACGGAAACGGATTGCGTTTAGAAGAAATGAAAAAAGCATTACGTTTTCAAAATGATTTTAATGCAAAAGTACAACACGATAATCCAGGTAAGTTTACTTGTGGCTTTGTAGTGCATCCAGGTTTTATTCAAGGTGCTTTATGGGAAATGGAACGTTGTGTGGAAGAGTTAGGATTAAAAGTGTTATGCTTGCCTACTCACTTTATGGATTCTATTGGCCAGTGGCGTTGTGTTTTTGATAAAGAAAATGATGCGATTTTTGAGTTAGCTGATAAATATAAACTAGCTATTGAAATTCACCCATATGATGGTGATAAGATGATAAAGTTAGAGAATACGAACTGGCGTTTTCATTTAATTTGGATGTTAGCACAATGCGGTGATGCGTATCATTTTTATACCTTAAACGGAATGCAAGAACGTTTTCCGAACATCAGAACATGTTTTGCTCATGGAGGTCAATTAGCACAAATGAATTTAGGCCGTCGTATTCAAGGATTTGACGGAAGACCAGATTTGTTTGAAGGGAAAACACATCCTAGAAAGGCTGTAGGACATCCAAATATATTTTTTGACACCTTGGTTCATGATACCGATTCGTTAAAGTTAATGATAGATCGTCAAGGGTCAAATCAAGTAATTATGGGCTTAGATGATCCATATCCGTTAGGCGAAATGGAAAGTGATGCACAGTCTTCATATCCAGGTAAATTACTAGACTTAGCAATCGAAAGAGATATTATTAATCAGAAGCAATATGATGAAATTTGGGAGGATAATACTTTGCGTTGGTTGTTTGGAGATGATGAAAAAGCAAAACAAGATTTAATATCAAAGATTTTGAAGTAGTATATCTGAAGTTAGCCAGTTTTATAATTTAGGACACATTTGTATCTCTTTTATAGGAGCTGTATTGCTGTTAGCAATCTATTATAACATTAGAAAACGATTTGAACAAGTATTAGAAGAAGGTAATAGTATTAAGTGAATAGACAAGGGTTTACTATATTTAAGTTTCAGAATGTTAGTGTGGGTAGTTTCTTGTATTTGGGCGTATATAGCGCCTTATTTCAGTTTTACAGAAATAGGTGCTTGTCAAATATGGGTAAATATATTATCGACACTAAATAATTTATTTTGGTTATTGGCTTTGTATTATGTCTATGATGCTCCGAAATTCATTTATCAGAATGAAAAAATTATCGGAATTATTATAATTGTGGTAGCTTCAGTGATAGTATTACTTTCTTTATTTATTGGAAGTGAAGTTTATTTTGGATTTAAAATCGCCGTAGTTCCTGATGTGTTATTAACTACTTTTTTGTGCTATTTATTGGGGGTTTCATTTTTAGAAATTTTATGCATAGAGATTTATCGTTCGTAGCTATTATATCTGTGATTGCTATATTTGTATCACAATTATACGATGTGTTTGTTGGTTTAGATAATTATTTTGTAAACCATATGATTCCAATTATGGCTAAAACTTTTATAGTGTCGGTATTTTTAGTATTGGGAACAAGTTGGGTAATTCAAATAGCCCATACACCTAAACTG
>CBDTZS010000141.1:0-8563 GCA_965364955.1 uncultured Tenacibaculum sp.
ATACTATTGTACAATAGTATCCTTATTTATTTTTTATTACCCTTATTTATTTAATAATTCACGTAATCTACAATTTCTAAACCATAACCAATCATACCAACACGTTTGGTTTGTTTAGTATTAGATACTAATCGAAGTTTGTGTAAGTGTAAATCATGCAATATTTGAGCACCAATACCAAAATCTTTATTGTCCATCGCTACATTTGGTGCTTTCATTTCTCCTTTAGCTTGATTTTCTTTTAATCCACGTAATCGGTTTAATAAGTTTAAAGCCTGATTTTGTTGGTTGATAAAAAGAATAGCTCCTTTTCCTTCTTTATTAATGACATTAAACATTTGATCTAGTTTCTTGTCAGCATTATTAGTTAAAGTACCAAGGATGTCATTATTAATTAACGTTGAGTTTATCCTAGTTAAAATAGGGTCATCTTTTGTCCAAGTACCTTTAGTTAAGGCTATATGAATTTGTTTATTTGTAGTTTGTTTGTAAGCTCTTAAACGAAAATCACCAAAACGAGTTTGAATATTAAAATCTTCCTTCTTTTCAATTAAAGAATCATGTTCCATTCTGTAAGCAACCAAATCTTCAATAGAAACAATTTTAAGATCGAATTTTTTGGCAACTTTTAATAATTGAGGTAAACGAGCCATGGTACCATCTTCGTTCATTATCTCAACGATAACTCCTGCTGGTTGCAAACCTGCTAAACGAGCGAAATCAATAGCAGCTTCGGTATGACCTGTTCTTCTTAAAACTCCTCCGTTTTTTGCTTTTAAAGGAAAAATATGCCCTGGGCGAGCAAGATCGAAAGGTTTTGTTTCAGGGTCTATTAAAGCTTGAATTGTTTTTGCTCTATCGGAAGCAGAAATACCTGTTGTTACCCCTTTTCCTCGCAAATCTACAGAAACCGTAAAAGCGGTTTCCAATGGGTCGGTATTGTTATTAACCATCATGTTTAATTCCAATTCTTTACAACGATCTTCGGTAAGAGGTGTACATATTAAACCTCTTCCATGTGTTGCCATAAAATTGACCATTTCTGGAGTAACTTTTTCTGCTGCAGCTAAGAAATCACCTTCATTTTCACGATCTTCATCATCTACTACAATAATAACTTTTCCGTCTTTAATGTCTTGTATAGCTTCTTCAATAGTATTTAATTGAACTTTAGCTGATGTTTGTGTTGTCATTAGTTATGTTGTTTTCTCTTTTTTTAGAGAACATGTTTTTAAATAAGTTACTAAGTGGAGCAATAAAACCTTTAAAATCAAATAAACCTTTGTCTTTACTTGCTCTAATGGTTAATGTTATAGCCAAAGGTAGCATTAAAAATACACTTAGCCAAGAACCTGTAAAGGCTGTTACCGAGCTTTCTTCAGCTAAATTTCTACCAAAGGTATTTGTAAAAAAATAGAGTACATATACACCAATAGCTAAAATCATAGGTAATCCCATACCTCCTTTTCTAATAATAGAACCTAATGGAGCACCTATAAAAAATAGTAATAAGCAAGAAAGTGAAAAAGCGATTCTATTAAAAAACTCTACATCATATAAGTTTAGATATTTTCTTTTATTTTTTAATGTTTCTTTATTTGACTTGTTATTGTTCAGGGTGCGCTCGATTTTTGAACTAGCTCTAGTTATGATATTTTCTTGTTCTCTAAGATTAAAATTTTCAAGAATATTAATTGAAAGTTCCTTGTTTATTAAAGAGTCAGGGTATGAGTGTAGGTCTTCTACATCGATACTTAAAAATAAATTTTTTGCTCTGCTTGAAATAAAATTATCGTAATTTTTTTTCATAGTAGGTAAAGTATCCTTCAACTGAGCTAGACTTAACATGTTGTATTGAGTCGTGTATTTTTCTTCTTCTAAATTGCCACCACCTAAAGAAGAAATATCTATGTTAATGGTATATTCATCAAAATAGGCATGAGAAGCAGGCATGTTTTGTTTTTCTATCAAAGACATCCCATTACTTACATGGTGCTCAAAGTAATAACCATCTTCTAAAACTAAGGTCATATATCTACTGCCTTCTTCCGATAATATTTTACCTTTTTTTGCTGTTATAATTTTATTGTTACCTTTTCGTGCAGATAAATCATAAATCATTACCTCTTTTAAAAGATTATCGTCTTCACCGTATTTTTCGTCAAACTTAATTTGAAAATTAGGCAATTCAGTATTAAAACTTCCCGCGACTAAAGCAATTGCAGGTTGTTTCTTTTTTATATTGACTTTCATATTCAACTGTTTTAGCATTGCATATGGATATACATTGTTTAAAAACAGAAAGTTTACAGCACTTAAAAATAAGGTTAAAAATATTAAAGGACGAACCATTCTTGGCAACGAAACACCTGCTGATTTTGTTGCTGCAAATTCATAGTTTTCTGATAAGCTACCTAAAGTCATAATAGAAGAAAGTAAAACACCGATAGGCAATGCCTGAGGGGTCATAAGGAGGGTTGTATACCAAAGGAACTTTAAAATAATTCCGATACTAATTCCTTTACCAGCAAGATTATCAAAAACAAGCCACAAAGCTTGCATTACTAAAACAAATAGTATGATTAAGAATGTAGCGAAAAAAGGCTGTAAGAAGCTTTTTAAAATATATTTGTCTAATGTTTTCACAGAAGCAAAGGTAGTATGTTAGGTGAATAAAAAAGTAAAGTTTTGTTAATGATTTTTAATGTCATTAACAAAACTTAAATTTATGAGTTTAGTCGATAAAATACCCCTGTTTTAAGTACTTCTCTTTATCGAATGAAAATAAATTTTTTGAGATAGGTTGATTGCTTTTAAATTTAGTGATTGTAAAAGTTGTTTCAGCTCCGTTTGAGCCTATTTGAACTAATTTATAAATATGTTTTGTTTTTGCATCAATGCCTAATTGAACTTTAACAATATCTGAATTACTATCAATAGGTGTTAAAGTTACAAATTGTACTTTACGACCATTATTGTTTTTTAACTTCCCCATTGAGAAAACATACCCTTCTTTATAAAAAGTTAATAATTTAGAAGGATAAATAAAACCATCTTCCTCTTCTAAATCACCATTTGAAATGTTTACTTCTTTTTCTTCTTGATTGATAACAACTAGTCTTTTACCATCAAAAACAAAATTGTTCCCTAAGTATTCTAAATTATATTTTTCACCAGAAAGAGTGATTTCCCCTCGTATAGGAGGGTCGTTGGTTATACCTGCTTCTCTATTGATTAAAGAAGAATTAAAACCTATAATCATATTACTATAGGCTCCCATTTTAGTAGAGACTTCGTCTAATAATTTCTTAGCTTGAGAAGAAGTATTTTGACTTATGGTGTTTAAACTAATAAATAATCCGATAAATAATAATCCTATTTTTTTCATTTTATTTTTTTCTTCCGTTTCCGGAATATTTTTATAACTATTTAATTCTTTTCGTTTTCTAATAATTGTTCAAGAGCAACAAAATCAGGAACTAAAACTTGTCTTGCTTTACTTCCTTCAAAAGGGCCAACAATACCGGCCGCTTCTAATTGATCAATTAATCGACCAGCTCTATTGTATCCTAATTTTAATTTACGTTGCAATAAAGATGCCGAACCTTGTTGTGCTGTAACAATAACTTCAGCGGCAGTTTTGAATAATTTATCTCTGTCTGCAATGTCTATATCAACATTTGTGCCACCTTCTTCACCTACATATTCGGGTAATAAATAAGCATCCGGATAGGCGCGTTGAGAACCAATAAAATCCGTTATTTTTTCTACTTCAGGAGTATCTACAAAAGCGCACTGAATTCTGTCTAAATCGTTTCCAGCGGTGTATAACATATCTCCACGACCAATTAATTGATCTGCTCCACCAGCATCTAAAATTGTTCTCGAATCAATTTTAGAAGTTACTCTGAATGCAATTCTTGCAGGGAAATTTGCTTTAATTATACCTGTAATTACATTTACAGAAGGTCTTTGTGTAGCTACAATTAAATGAATTCCGATTGCACGCGCTAATTGTGCTAAACGAGCAATAGGTGTTTCTACTTCTTTACCAGCAGTCATAATTAAATCAGCAAATTCATCAATTACCAAAACGATATATGGCAAAAATTTATGTCCGTTTTCAGGATTTAATTTCCTCGCTTTAAATTTGGTGTTGTATTCTTTAATATTACGCACCATTGCATTTTTAAGCAAGTCGTAACGATTGTCCATTTCTATACATAAAGAATTCAATGTGTTTACAACTTTGGTGGTGTCTGTAATAATTGCTTCTTCACTATCGGGTAATTTGGCCAAATAATGACGTTCAATTTTATTAAATAATGTCAGTTCTACTTTTTTCGGATCAACCAAAACAAACTTAACTTCTGCAGGATGTTTTTTATAAAGTAATGATGTTAATACAGCATTCAATCCAACAGATTTCCCTTGCCCTGTTGCACCTGCCATTAATAAATGGGGCATTTTTGCTAAGTCGACGACAAAGGTTTCATTAGAAATCGTTTTACCCAAAGCAATTGGTAATTCCATTTGAGATTCTTGAAACTTCTTTGAAGCAATAACAGAATGCATTGATACAATAGTCGATTTTTTATTCGGTACTTCAATACCAATAGTTCCTTTTCCAGGAATAGGAGCGATAATACGAATACCTAGGGCAGAAAGTGATAAAGCAATATCATCTTCTAAATTTTTAATTTTTGAAATTCTAATACCAGCATCGGGTACAATTTCATATAATGTAATTGTAGGTCCCACTGTCGCTTTAATTTGAGCAATACCAATTTTGTAGTTTTTAAGTGTTTCTACAATTCTGTTTTTATTAGCTTCAAGTTCTTCGGGGTCTATAGAAATAGTTTCGTTATATTCTTTTAATAAGTTAAACGTTGGGAATTTGAAATTACCTAAATCTAAAGTAGGGTCAAATTCACCAAAATCTTTTATCAATTGATCTGATAAATTTTCTGAGACGCTTTTCTCTTCTGAAATTTTCTCAATAGCGACTTCAATTTCTTTTTTTGTTTCTTCTGAAACTTTTATTGGAAGTTCACTTTTTGGATTTACATCTAAAGTGATTTCTTCTTTTTGTATAGCGGTATTTGTATTAGAATGTTTTGATATAGTAGGTTGTAAGTCCTCAATTGATTTTTCAAAACTAGATTTAGGTTCGGTACTTTTTTCTTTAACTATATTTTCTGAAAGGCTTGTGTTTCCTGTATCTTGAACTTCTTTAGTAGTTTTTATTTTTTCGCTGATTTTTTCTGGTGTAATACTAAAACGAATAATTAAATAAGCGATTAAAAAGAAAATCAATAAGATAATTAATCCTGTTTTTCCTAAAAAAGTTTGTAGGTACTCGTTAAGCTCAAAACCAATAATACCTGATAATAACGCACTCTTTTCTTCAACAAAACCTATGGCTGTAGAAAACCATAACATAATTAATAGTCCCCAATTCCATGAAGTGATTATTTTTTTTAAGTTTGTTTGCAACAAAATTCTGGCTCCTGTTAAAAATAGTGTAACAGGTAAAAGAAAGGCACCTAAACCAAATCCTTTATAAATAAAAAAATTACTTAGTTTGGCTCCTATTTTACCTAGTAGGTTTTCTGTAGGAATTGTTTTGTCAGTAAATTGAGATAACGTGCTTTGATCTTCTTGCCATGAAAAGAAAAAAGAAATAAAAGCAACAGTTAAAAATATTGAAAAAAGCACTAAAAAAGCTCCTAAAATAGTTTGATTATGTCTGTTTGAAAAAAAAGAAGAAACTTTTTTTAACGAATTATTTTTAGGTTGTTTCTTTTGAGTGGTTGTCTTTTTTTTTGCCATGAATTTATGTTAGAAATAAATTGAACGTTACAATATAGCTATTATTTTAGGAAGGTAAATTATACCAGCAATAATCAGTGCAGCAAACGCAGCGAAAGCTGGTGCACCTGCAGCAATATCTTTTATAAAACCTATTTTTTTATGATATTCTGGATGCACAAAATCAGCCACTTTTTCAACGGCGGTATTTAATGCTTCTGCAACTAAAACGAGCCCGATAACCAAAGATTGAATCATCCATTCAGTCATTGAAATATTAAAATAGAACCCTAAGAATGTGGCTATTAAGCCAAAAAAAAGTTGCGCTTTAATACTGTCTTCAGTCGTAATTAATAACCACATTCCTTTTAAAGCAAAGGTCATACTACGTAACCTGCCTTTTATAAAACCGTCATTTGGATTTTTCATAAAATATTATAATACCTTTAAGGCTGCTTCGTAGTTTGGTTCGTCAACAATCTCACTTACTTGTTCAGTGTAAATAATAGTTCCTTCTTCATTAATAATAATGATACAACGAGAATGTAAACCAGATAAAGGTCCGTCTTTAATTTCTAAACCGTAATCTTTTCCGAATTTACCCGCTGAAAAATCAGATAACATCACAACATTTTCGATTCCTTCAGCGCCACAAAAACGACCTTGAGCAAATGGTAAATCTCTAGAAATACATAAAACTTTTGTATTCTCTAAATCAGCAACTTTCTTATTGAATTCTCTAACAGAAGTCGCACAAGTACCAGTGTCAACACTAGGGAAAATATTTAAAATTAAACGGCTACCCGAAAAATCGGTTAACTTTTTAATAGATAAATCAGTTGCAACTAAAGAAAAATCAGTTGCTTTACTACCTATTTCTGGTAAATTACCTATTGTAGTTATTGTGTTTCCTTTTAGTGTTATTGAAGCCATTTTGTGTTTGTTTTTATGAAGATCAAAGGTAATTAAATTAATTAAAAAACGAAGAAGATAAAGACAGTGGACTGTTAAAAAAGTTATCTTCGCGTTTCGAAATAATATACCTTTTGAATTTACAACAGTATACATCAGAATTTAAATACAATTGGAAGCTTGCAGCACCTGTAATGCTGGGAATGTTAGGGCATACTTTTGTTAGTTTTGTTGATAATATTATGGTTGGTCAATTAGGAACGGCTGAATTAGCAGCGGTTTCTTTAGGAAACAGTTTTATGTTTATTGCCATGTCTTTAGGAATCGGATTTTCAACAGCAATTACACCTTTAATTGCTGAAGCAGATTCATCTAATAATTTCAATCAAGCGAAATCTACTTTTAAACACGGACTGTTTTTATGTACAGCGATAGGAATTCTTATGTTTCTATTAGTTTTCTTTTCAAAGCCTTTAATGTATTTGATGAAACAACCTCCTGAAGTTGTTGAATTAGCGATTCCGTATTTAGATTTAGTTGCTTTTTCTTTAATACCTATGATTGTTTTTCAAGCATTCAAACAATTTAGTGATGGTATGTCGATGACGCGTTACCCAATGTATGCAGCGATTTTAGCAAATGTTTTAAATGTAATTTTAAATTATTTGTTGATTTTTGGGAAATTTGGTTTTCCAGAAATGGGAATTGTCGGTGCAGCATATGGAACATTGATTTCTAGATTTATAATGGTATTTCACCTTTGGTGGATTTTAAAGAAAAAAGAACGTTCTAGGAAATTGGTATCAAATATTAAGTTATTTGTGCTTGATAAATTAATGCTTCGAAAAATAATTAATTTAGGAGCACCAAGTGCAATGCAAATGTTTTTTGAAGTAGCCATTTTTACAGCAGCTATCTGGTTAAGCGGATTGTTAGGTAAAAACGCACAAGCAGCAAACCAAATAGCCTTAAATTTATCTTCAATGACATTTATGGTTGCTATGGGGTTAGGAGTCGCATCGATGATTAGAGTAGGGAACCAAAAAGGATTACAAAATTATAAAGAGCTAAGAAGAATTGCATTTTCTATTTTTTTATTAGGAATTATTTTAGCGCTAGTATTTGCAATAATTTTTTATGTGTTTCATAAATCGCTTCCTAATTTATATGTAGACTTAAGTGATGTCGAAAATTATGCTGATAATATGGAGGTAATGAAAATTGCCGCAAATTTATTAATTGCTGCCGCTATTTTTCAAATATCAGACAGTATACAGGTAGTGATTTTAGGTGCTTTACGAGGCTTGCAAGATGTGAAAATACCTACAATTATTACTTTTATATCGTATTGGGTCGTAGGCTTTCCTGTTAGTTATTTTCTAGGAACCAAAGAAACCTACGGTAGCTTTGGTATTTGGTTGGGTTTATTGGCTGGTTTAACGACTGCATCGATCTTACTATTTATTAGATTTAATAGATTAACTTTAAAATTGATTAAAACAAACCCAGTCATTGGGGACAAATAAAATATAAATAATACATTTTTTATGAACTTACCTAAATTTTTATTAGCAGATAACAGTGACCATCCTGAGGATATTTTTGTGTTACATACAGCATATCCACGTTTTTTAATCAATTTAAAAGATGATGAAATTGAATGGTTTGAAGATTTAACAGGAGAAACAGAAGAAGATATTACCACTGAACTTGCCGATTTAATGGATAAAGCTGGTGAGTTTTATGATAAAGAAATGGAAGGTCTAGAGTGATTTTTCGTTCGCTAACGTCTCGGCTATGGTTAGTACGGGAATTAAAAGTAGTTAATTTCCGATTAAGC
>CBDTZS010000142.1:0-8435 GCA_965364955.1 uncultured Tenacibaculum sp.
TGCATTAATATATGAGAAACATCACGTCCGTTACCTCTTATTTTATTTAATAAAACAATATGATATCCAAAAGGAGACTTAAAAGGCTCCGAAATTTCACCTTCTTCTAATGAAAAAGCGACTTCTTTAAATTCTTTTACAAAAGCAGTTTCTTTTGTAATAACACCCATATTTCCACTATTCTGACTAACACTTGGGTCTTCTGAATTTATAATTGCTTTTAATTTAAAACTTGCCCCGTCTTCAACTTGCTTTTTAATTTTATTAAGTTTATTTATAATACGATCATTTTCAGCTTTAGTTGGTTCAGCTTTTAATACTAACTGAGCTATTTCTACTTCTGCAGTAATTTCTGGTAATTCTTTTTTATCGCTTAATCCTTTAAAATATACTCGTACTTCTTCAGGTGTTACATCAATTTTTTCAGTGATTTTTTGTTGTTCTTTTTCGATAAGAAGGTTTTCTTTTTGTACTTTACCTAGCTCTTTCTTTAAATCTTCAATATCATTAAAACCATATGCTTTAATTACTTTTTCTTCACTACCGTACTCATTTGTAAAATAAGCAATACTTCTTTGCACTTTACTATCAATCTCCGATTGCGATACTACAACACTATCAATTACACCATGATGTGCTAATAATTTTTGTTGCATTAATTCTTCTAACATCTCACAGTTGGAAATTTTTATTTTCCCTTCACTTCTTGTCTCAACTTCTTGCTTAAACTTATCTATATCAGAATCTAAAACAATGTTTTCACCAATTACTACAGCAACACCATCAATTTTAGTTTGTTGTGCATTTACAACACTTAAACTAGCTAAAAAAAAGGTAAATAAAATACTAGTATTCTTTAAAATTTTTGTTTTGAATTGCATCATTTATAAGCGTTTTTTCTATCTCTCTAATTAATTCTAATTTTCGTTTGTGTAAAATAATTTGTTTAATTCTAGGGCTTACAAAAGTTAAAGGAGCCGTCGCATTTTTTAGCAACATTTTTTTTACAGCGACCAAATATACTCCTAAACTATCTTCTTTTTGTATGTATTTAGAAATTTTTAACAAATTTTGCTTCGTTTCTGCTTGAAACGGTGGAACCTTTTTTTGCAAAGAAGAAAATGGTACCCAAGTTGAATCTTGCAACCTATAAGATTTAAAGTTTAACAAGTGTCTTTCTAAATCTTCTCGATCTTCTTCTTTACTTGATTTAAAGTTTTTTATTGTTTCTTCTTTATCTAAAAAATCTTTACCAAAATAAATATATTCAAATTGTAACAGTTCCTCATTCAATTTAAAATTCTCTTTATTTTTTTGATAATATAAATCAATCTCTCGTCCGTTTACAACAGTGTCTAATTGTTGCTTTATCAAACGTTCTTTATAACCGTTTATATATAAACTTTTTTTATAATCATTTACCAAGTTTTCTATCTCCTCACTGTTTACTTCAGATATATTTTCTTCCGCTTTAACAAGTAATAACTGTTGTTTAGCCCAAGAGTTAATCAAACCTTTCACAACAACTAGGCTATCTTTTTTTGTAATACCCTTTGGTAATAATTCTTCAATATCTTTTTTGTAAAGATTTTTATTATAAACCGTAGCTATAGGCCTGTCTTCAGTAAATTTTACTGTTTTTAAGCTAATTAAATCACATGAAACCACAAGAAATAACCCTAATAAAAAGAATATATTTTTCACTTTTTTATTTATTATATGTTTTTTTTAACTTCTTTAATTCTCTTTCTTTTATTCTAATTTTATTTTTTCTTCTTAACTCTTTAATCCAATTTTCTTCTAGCTGCTTTTGATAATCGTTAATCACTAGTCCTTTTATATCATCTAGTTTTTGGTTCTTATACTTTACTTTATTCGAAGTATAAAATTCTTTTAAGCCAAATGTATCTTTTGATGACTTATTCCATATTTTTTCCTGCATCAAATCAAACAGCAGTAAACCCTCTTTATATTCTAATAACGTATTTCTATATTCAGGTGTTGTATTTATTAAATCGTTTTTAAAATATGCGATTATTTTACCGTTTTTAAAGTTATTATACAAGTCTTTTATTGACTGACTACGCTGTTGTGCTATAAATTTAAAAAACGTTTTTTGAAATATTTTCTTTTTATTGATAGAAAATAATACTTCATTTAAATTTTGTTTTTTTAATTGACCTATTTCTGATGTTAAAAAAACAGCTAATGCCTCTTTATTTTCGTTTATTTTGTAATCTCCTTTTAATCTATTTATAACTGCTTGTTTTGATAATCCTGCTCTGTTAGATTTTTTTATATTCTGTGTTAACACTCCTTTTGCCTCTTCAAAAGAACCTAACGGGTATTTTTTTAACAGCTTTACAATATGCCAACCGTATTTAGTTTTAAAGGGCTTGGTATATTCTCCTACTTTTTTTATTGCTCTTACATTATTTTCAAAAGATTTAACCATACTTCCGGTTCCAAACTTCGGAAGTTTACCTCCTAAAAAAGCTGTTCCTTTGTCTTCAGAGTATTTTTTAGCAACCTCTTCAAAAGAACTTCCTGATTGTACTATTTCATAGAGTGAATCTATTTTCACTGAGCTTTTAACTAAAACATGAGCTACTTCAAACTCGCCTTTAGATTCTCTCTTTCCGGTAAGTTTTAAAATATGATAACCATATTTTGTTTTAAAAGGTTTAGAAACTTCGTTTAAACGAGTATTATAAGCAGCATCTTCAAACTGATATACCATTTTAAAAACAGAAAAATAACCTAAATCACCTCCATTAATTTTAGCTGATGGATCTTCAGAAACTTCTTTTGCTACTTTTTCAAAAGATTCTCCACCTACTATTCGATTCCGAATATCGTTTATCCTTTGATATAGAAACAAGGTATCTATCTCAATTCCTTTTCCAGGAAACCTAATTAAAATGTGGCTCGCTTTAACGTCTGTTTTTTTACGCTTATAAGCTTCTTTTATTAACTCATTTAAATACTCTTTATCTTGTAAATAAGGCGCTATTAACTGATTTTCATATCCTTTCAACTCTCTTTTGTAACTTTCTAATGTATCTAACTTTAAATTATAAGCCTCATTTACTTTTAATTTATAATTGATAAACAGCTCAAGATAATTATCTATATCTTTTGATTCTTCTTCAATTATAAGTGCTAAGTTTTTTTCATACACTTGCTTAAACTCAGAAACCATTACTGGTGAATTATTTATTCGAAACAATTCTTTATCCTTTTGAGCAAAAGAATAGTTAGTCATTAAAAAAACAAAAAAGTATAAAAACTGCTTCCTCATCTATAATGAAATTATACCTTTAATAACATCTGCTTTTTTGTAATAACTAATTACTTCCTCGGCATTCTTAACTTTTAAAAAAATAGAAAGACTATTGTATTTCCCTGTTTTTGATTTTTTTGTTTCAATAACAGCTCCTCCTTTATTAAATAACTCCTTTACCTCTTCTACCTGATTCCCATCAGTTGGTACAATAAATTTATATAAATATTTACTAGGGAACGTAGTTGTATCTTCTAACTGTGCCTTTAATTTAATATAAAATGCTTCTCTATCTGACATAATGCTTTATAAATCTTTTTCTAAAATAATTCACACCATAAAATAACTTAAAAATGATGAAACACAAAATTACACTATTTATTACATTTATAAATTGAAACTTATACTTTTGCACCATGCAACAGAAAATAGTTTTAATAGGAGGTCCTGGTACCGGTAAGTCTTCAATTTTAAGAAAGTTTATTCGACTTGGATATAATTGTATGCCTGAAATATCGAGAGAAGTAATACTTAAGGCTCAAAAAGAAGGAATAGATCAATTGTTTTTAGAGCAACCTTTACTTTTTAGTCAAATGTTATTAGAAGGTAGAGAACAACAGTATTTAGAGGCAAAAAAAAGCGCTACAGATATTGTTTTTTTTGATAGAGGAATTCCTGATGTACACGCTTACATGAATTTTTTAGGAAATGAATACCCATCCATTTACAAAGAAAAAAGCAATAAATACATGTACAATAAAGTATTTATGTGTGCTCCGTGGGAAAGCATTTATAAATCTGACAACGAACGTTACGAAACTTTTGAACAAGCGGTAAAGATTGATGTTTTTTTAAAAGAAGCTTATATAGAGCTTGGGTATGAAATTATTGATGTTCCCTTCGGAACCGTAAAAGAACGCTGCGACTTCATTTTACAATCGTTATAAAACGATGTATGAAAAAGCATTAAAAATATTAAAACATTATTGGGGGCACAACTCTTTTAGAGAGCCCCAACAAGAAATTATAGCTGCTGTTTTAGACGGTAAAAATACCATTGCTTTATTACCAACAGGCGGTGGTAAATCAATCTGTTTTCAAATTCCTGCTTTAGTTAATGAGGGCGTTTGCATTGTTATTTCTCCATTAGTTGCATTAATGCAAGACCAAGTGGATAGTCTTATTAACAAAGGTATAAAAGCGACTGTTATTCCTTCAGGAAGCTCTCAAGATGAATTAATTACACTTTTCGATAATATCAAATTTGGGAAAACGAAATTTTTATACGTTTCTCCCGAACGTTTACAATCTCGTTTTATTCAAGAAAAAATAAAGCAATTAGATGTAAATTTAATTGCTATTGATGAAGCGCATTGTATTTCTGAATGGGGACATGATTTCCGCCCTTCTTACCAAAACATTTCTATATTAAAAGAACTACATCCGAATACAAATATTATTGCTTTAACAGCGACTGCTACTAAAAAAGTAATTAATGATATTATTGTTTCTTTAGATCTGGATTCTCCCAAGGTTTTCAAGAAGTCATTTTATCGAGAAAATTTAGCCTATCAAATTTTTAAAACCGATGATAAGCTCCGTAAATTAAAACAAATCTTTACAAAAACGAAAGCTCCTGCAATAGTTTACGTTAATTCTAGAATTAAAACAAAAGAGATTAGTACCTTTTTAAATGCCAATGGTTTTAAAAGTGGTTTTTATCACGGAGGATTAACACCTCTTGAAAAACAAATTTCTTTTGATAATTGGATGACAGAAAAAACGCCAATTATAGTCGCTACTAACGCTTTTGGTATGGGAATTGACAAATCGAACGTTCGAGTTGTTATACATTTAAATCTTCCTGTATCAATAGAAAATTATATTCAAGAAGCTGGTCGTGGTGGGCGAAATGGCAACAAAGCTTTTTCCGTTGTCTTAACCAATGAAAGTGATATTAAACTTAGTAAAGAATTATTAGAAAAATCTTTACCTCATATTGATGATATAAAACTTATTCATAGAAAACTATATCAACACTTTCAAATTACGAAAGGTGAACTTATTGAAACTGCTTTTGATTTTAATTTTTTAGAATTCTGTAGTAAATACAAGCTAATTCCGAATAGAACCTACAACTCGCTTCAAATATTAAATAGTAACGGAATTATTGAATTGAACTCTAATTTTCAACAAAAATCTTCCATTCAGTTTACCGTATCAAGCAAACAGGTTTTACTATATTCTCAACAAAACCCATCATCAAAAAACTTTATACAAACACTTTTGCGTTTGTATGGCGGTGTTTTTGAAAACCTTGTGAAAATTGATGAATTTTATATTGGGAAAAAAGTTGGCGCTACTTCTTGGTATATAATTGAAGAATTAGAACGTATGGTTGAGAAAGATATGCTTGAGTATAATAAAGCTACTAACAATTCAGAATTATTTTTTCTTCATCCCAGAGAAGATGATAAGACTATTAATAGAGTATCAAAAAACATTAACCTTTATTTAGAACAGAAAAAACAAAAAAATAAAGACTTGATTCAGTTTATTAAAAATAATGAAGTTTGTAGAAGTATACAATTACTATATTATTTTAACGAAGATGCTACGAACAAATGCGGCATTTGTGATGTTTGTTTACAACAAAAACAATCTCACCATAGTAAACCAACTGATATTATCAATCTATTAAATAATAACGGAGCTTTAACTGTTTATGAAATCTGTACACAACTAAATCAAAAAGAAGCAAACATTTTAATACTTTTGCGAGAGCTGCTATCAGAAGAAAAAATCAGCGTTACTAACAATAAATACTTTTTACTATAAATGAGAGATTTACGCATCGTTTTTATGGGAACACCCGATTTTGCTGTAACCATTTTACAACACCTTATTGAAAATGATTATAATGTAGTTGGAGTAATTACTGCAGTTGATAAACCTGCTGGTAGAGGTCGTAAACTAAATCAATCAGCGGTAAAAAAATATGCGCTTTCTCAAAATTTATCAATTCTTCAACCAAAAAATTTAAAAAATGAAGAATTTCAAGAAGATTTAAAAAATTGGAATGCTAATTTACAAATAGTAGTTGCTTTTAGAATGCTACCAAAAGCTGTTTGGGCAATGCCTGAATATGGCACCTTTAATTTACACGCTTCCTTATTACCAGAATACCGTGGAGCTGCTCCTATTAACTGGGCGCTTATTAACGGAGAAACGAAAACAGGTGTGACCACTTTTTTTATTGATGACAAAATTGATACTGGCGAAATTATTTTACAGCAAGAGGTTGCTATTGAAGAAGATGAAATCGTTGGTGTATTACACGATAAACTAATGTATTTAGGTGCTAGTTTAGTAGCTGAAACATTAGATTTAATTGCTACTGGAGATGTAAAGACCACCAAGCAACCTGAATTAGAGGAAAAGCCTGCACATAAACTATACCCTCATAATTGTAAAATAGATTGGTCTAAGTCTTTAAATGACATTTACAATCATATTCGCGGATTAAACCCTTACCCTGCTGCTTGGACAACCATAAAGAACGGTGAAGAAGAAATTTCAGCTAAAATATACGGAGCAACAAAAGATTTTTCTCCTCATGATTTAGCATACGGAACTATTATTACTTCTAAAAAAGAATTAAAAATTGCTGCAAAAGATGGGTATCTTATTATTGAGCAAATTAAAATTTCAGGTAAAAAATTAATGGATGCTAAAAGTTTATTAAATGGTTTTCAATTCGATAAAGAAGCAAAAGCCCTGTAACCCTTTATTCATAAGGTTTTTGCATTTTCTTTAAAAAACAACTGTGGTTATTAACAATTTCATCTAATTTATTAACAAAAGTCTTGTTTTTTTGAGTCAAAACTTGCATGGTACTGCATTCCTACTATATTTGTTGAGCTATTTAGCGAAAAACAAAAATTAATTTTTAAAACTTATTAAAATTATGAACAAATCAGATTTAATCGATGCAATGGCTGCTGACGCAGGAATTTCTAAAGCTTCTGCTAAACTTGCATTAGACTCTTTAACTTCTAACGTTACTAAGTCTTTAAAGACAGGAACTAAAGTTGCATTAGTTGGATGGGGAACTTGGTCTGTTTCTGAAAGAGCTGCTAGAACTGGTAGAAATCCTCAAACAGGAAAAGAAATTCAAATTGCTGCTAAAAACGTAGTTAAGTTTAAAGCGGGTGCTGGCTTAAGTGATTCAGTAAACAACTAAGACTTTTCTCAAAACATATTTAAACAGCATTTAGGCAACTAAATGCTGTTTCTGTTTATAATAGTGTCACAAACAAAAGTAATTATTGTCTATTAAGTAGAATACAAAAACACAAAACATGAAAAATATAATTACTCTTATTGCTGTTTTATTTTGCTTAACTAGCACTTACGCTCAAAAAACAGTAAACGCTTCCGACATTATTAAAGACGTAAAAAATGGTAAATCGATAACAATTTCTAATGCAACCATTAACGGAGTATTAGATTTTACATTTATGAATGAAGCCTTACCGAAACTACCAAAAAGAAAAAGTTGGTGGAACAACGGTGGATCGAATACCATAGAAAAACAAATTACCAATAAAGTATCATTTGTTAACTGTACTTTTAATGATGATGTATTAGCATACATACCTCATGAAAAAAGTGGTTATACATTTATTGCCAATTTTGAAAATGAAGTAGTTTTTAAAGAATGTACTTTTAAACAGAAAGCTATGTTTAAATATTCTAACTTTGAACGAAATACAGATTTCTCAAATACTAAGTTTAATGATGACTCCACTTTTAAATATGCTAAATTTAAAAGAAATATTACCTTTGAAAACACTTTTTTTGATGAACCAGCAACTTTTAAACGTGCTGAATTTAAACAACATGTAAGTTTTAAAAACTCTACTTTTAACGAAACCGCTACTTTTAAATATACTGAATTTAAAGATGGAGTATCTTTTAAAGATGTAAAATTTAAAGAAGACTTAAATATAAAATATGCCAAAATATCTGGTAACTTTAACATTACCAATATGGATGTAGCGTACGAGATTGATTCTAAATACACTAAAATAAACGGAAGAAGCTTTAGCAAGCATATACTAAATAACAAAAGATAACTTTAGGTAACTTT
>CBDTZS010000143.1:0-8423 GCA_965364955.1 uncultured Tenacibaculum sp.
CTGGTTCTGCTTTAAGAGCTTTACGAAAACTAAGTATTGACTACGAAATTATAGAGTGAATCAAATTACATGCAATAATTTTTTCTGACAACCATCCTAAGTTCCAAGAGTCATTTCAGTTTTTAGAATAATAGCTGTAATTTTTATGTTCATTGAAGAATTACTTTCAATTTTTAAATATAGTATAAGTATGCTTCTTCCAATAGCCTAAGTTCAATTAACTCTTCCGCTTTGGTTAATTTACAAAGTGTTGAATTCACCATTATTAGAAAAGGATAGAAAATAAAAAATAGCACACAATACTTTATAAAAATTAACTGTGAGTATAAACCGTTATTTAATATAAAGGTTACTTTACTCGTAATGACTTTATTTATTCCTTTAAGAGATAGAATTTATATATTTAATGGTTTTTGTATTAAATACAGTCGCTTTTTCAACATTAACTACATGTCCACATTTTTGTATAACGACTAAAGATGCATTCACATGTTTTTCTACTATATTTCTAATGGAAGGTAAAAACAAATGATCTTCTTCACCCATAATGTATAATGTAGGTATTTTAAGGTCTTTCATTCTAAACAAACGCAACAATGGGTTAATTTCAGCAGTTAATTTAAACCAACGTAAGAATTCTTTTTGATATAGTTTTTTTGCTTCGTTAACGAATAATATACGAGAATCTTTATGATTTTTTTTAGGCATAATTATAAAAGCAAAAAGCTTGTATAATAGCATATACGGAACAACAGATTTAAATAAATTACCTACAAAAATTAAAAAACGAGAACGTAAGTTAAACTTAATAATAGCGCCTCCCATAATCATGCTACTTACTAAATTGGGTTTCTTTTCGGCTAAGTTTCGTATTAAAATAGTACCTAAAGAAATACCAACAAAATGAGATTTTTTAATTTGTAAGAATTCTATAACTTCAACAATATCTTCAGTGATGGCATCAAAAGTATATTTTTTATTAAAAGGCGATTTTATAATAGATGTACTGTTTCCGTGACCACGTAAATCTAAAATTAAAACATTGAAGTGTTTTTTAAAATCTCTAAGTTGTTTATACCAAATAGCGCTACTTCCGCCAGCACCATGTACAAATGTTACCCATTGGGTAGAAACAGTATGTTTGTAAGAATAGTAATTTAACAAATTCAAAGAATATTTAAAATTCAGGCAAAAATAATTTAAATAAATTACTTTATTTGTTAATTTTTGGATGAAATTAATCTAAATATAATAACGCTTTTAAATTAGTAGAAACTATAATAAGTAGTGTTTTGGGTTAAATAAATAAACACTACCTATTTCTTATTCCTGAAAATCATACGCTCAAGGATTTTTTTTGCTAAATAATTAGATATAATCTTAATATAGCTACTAGAATATTTAATTAGTTACTTGTTGGTAGTTAATTTAATATGAAAATAACTAACTTAAAATTAACTACTATGAATTTAATTTCAATTATTTCTCCGGTAATAGATCAAATGAAAGAGTCTCATTTGAAAACTCAACTAACTACTTATTTTCCTTTGCAAGAAGAAAAATTTTCGATGATAGAAGAATCTTTTAAATCGTTAACAATTCAAAAGCAAAATAAAGAAACACTTAATTCATTTTTTAAAAGCTGGAGTCAAACGAATAATAGTGCAATGACAGTTGCTGGTTTAAGTAATCGTATGACAATGATTATTCATAAAAACCAAGAAGTAAAAAGCGAACATGACTTATTTAAGTCTGTAGCGAGTCTTAATAGAATTGTAGATGAAGATTTAGCCGTTGTAGGTAGAGTTTTGCATTCTAAATTGTTTTATACCATGGCGACTAATATTGCAGGAGACGATTCTTGGCTTTCAAATAAATATTTAAGTACTGAGGCAATAGCTTTTAAAGTATGGAAAGATAAAAACTCACTTAGGAATAAAGATATAATGATTGGCTTGTTAACAACATTAGTGCATGAAATATACACACATGGAGAGGTTGAGTTTATTATTCCATTATTTGAAAATTGGTTAGAAAAAGAAAGTGACTTATCAGCATCGGAAATTGATGTGTCGTTAGCGTGGATAAAAGTTCATTGCGGGCCAACTGAGAAAAATCATTTTTTCCATGCTGTAGATGCTGTAAATTCTTATGCTAAAGCTTTTGATATAGACATTAGAAAGTATGATTTAAAAGAAATAATTGGAGATTATTTACAATTAAAATCTGAAGTAATGAGTGTATTAAATAAACAGATTTCTGTAATGTATACTTTTTAATAAATCAAAAAAAGGATATGATTAAAAATCAGTTTCAAAATATAAAGAGCGAAGAGTATTCTATAATAAAGAATGGAATAAGTCAGAAGGATTTTAAATTTTTATTAAACACCCATTTGGGAAGTCTTTCACATGATTTAGATAATTTTTTAGCTACTCCAATAATGATGACTGCCATGGAAAAGAATAAATATTCTCGTCTAAGTAGTTTGCTTAACAATGTGTTAGAAAAAGTGGTGTTAAATTATTTTAATGATAAAAATATTCGTGATATATATAAATTAGACGCAGCGTTAGAGTCAATTTTAAAACTAACAGAAGGGGTACCTTATAAAGTTGGTATGTATCGCCCAGATTTGGTTTTTAATGAAAAAGGAGAGCCCAAAATATGTGAGATTGGTTGTCGGTATCCTATTAATGGTTGGATGATTAGTTATTTTATGAATGAAACATTAAAACAGTTAGAATCATTTAATAAGAAGAGTAGTACAATACCTGAACAATTAGATTTTATACCGATCATTTCAAAAGATTTTGATGTAAGCCAAACATTATTTTATATACATGATAAAGAGAAAGGAACTGATGCTCATTTGTTTTTTAAGGAATTATCTAAAAGGGGTTTTTCTATAACCGATATTTCATCTAATGACTTAGAACTAATTAATAATGAATTAGTGGTTAATAATAAAAAGGCAACACAGTTTATTCTTGAAGTAGACCGAGAGGAGCTTAAAAAAATGAAGCCCGAAATTTTGAGGGCTTTAATAAAATCTAAAGTATGTATAAATGATGTACGATCTATTGTTTTGGTACATGATAAGCGGATTCTTTCTATTTTATACAATGAAGAGATTATGTGTAAATACATAAGTGGCGAAGATTATGTTTTTTTAAAGCAATTTTTGATTCCGTCATTTACGTTGGATTCCGAAAAAATTAGAAATGAATTAATTCATTCTTCTAATACTAATTGGATATTGAAAAGAAGTAGTGGAGGTAGAGGTATAGGAATGTATGAGAAAAGAAACTGCCCACCTAATATTTGGAAAAAAGTTATTACTGAACAATGGGCAGATTATATGGTACAGGAATATATAAGTCAAAAAGAATTGTATTTAACTGATAAAGACGAAATACAGAAAATAAATATTGTAGGTATGTTGTTAGCATATAATGAACAATCTTTTGGGTTAGGAGTGTATAGAGGATCAGGAGATAGTATTATAAATGTACATAGTGGTGCTTATGTTTTCCCTAGTGTAGTAGAAATCTAAAATTATGAAATATTCAATTGTAATTCCATTGTATAATAAAGCTCTTTATATAAAGGAAACCCTGCAGTCATTAGTTGATCAAACTAAAGCACCTTATGAACTTATTATAGTCGATGATAAAAGTACAGATGATAGTTTAAAGAATGTGAGAGATTTTTTAAGAATGGTTCCTTCACATTTTAAAAAAGTTATCGTTCAAATTATAGAATTAGATGATAATTATGGAATTGGATATGCAAGAAATATAGGTTTTTCAAAAACAACAGGAGATGTTGTTAGTTTTTTAGATGCTGATGATTTGTATGCTGATGATTTAATTAAGACAGCAGATGTTTTAATGTCTACTTATACTATAGACTTCCTTATACTAGGAGTCCAATTTTTCCCAAGTAAAAAAATATATCCTAATATTGATAAAATAAAAAACAAGATTACCTCAATTACCTCAATTATCTCAATTACCTCAAATGCATATCGTATAGATACCCCTTTAAAGTTAATTACTTCTCATGATTTTTATTTATTAGGAAGCAATGCTTTTATAAAAAGAGAGCATGCAGAGTCTATAAAATTTATAGAAGATCGTATTATATATGAAGGGATAGATTATTGGTATCGAGTATTAAGAAGTTTACTTAATAAAAGAAGTTATAATATAGGTTTGTTAATGGGCGAATATTTACAAGTAAGAGAAGTACCAGAAAGTGCCTCAAGAAAGAGATATAATAATTGGAACCAAATTGATTATCCTCCTGTACTTACCAGATTTAGAAACAGTACTGATTATTATGATAAACTATTAATGGGAGTTGTAACTAAACGTTGGATCAATCATGCTTTGTCTAGTCTTAATTCTTCAAATCAAAAAATGAGATTTATTTTAAAGTATAGACGAGTTTTCTTAAAACAAATACATTATTTTTTTCTTCATAAATTTAAAAATTAAGGAAGGTTATGGTAAATGAAAGGCTTACAATGCATTTTTCTATTGTAAAAAAATCTGAACTTTTTAAAGAGTATTACAAAAACACAGATAAAGTATCAGAAACTATTCCTTTAGAAAAAAATGAATTGCGAGAGGTTTTAAAAAATAAATTTAATCTTCAAGCAGAAACAAAAGGAGTTTATTTAGTACGCTCCGGTGGTTCATCAACAAAACCGCTTATTTTTCCTGTAGATATAGAAGAAAATTTATATCAGCGTAAATTATTAGCTATTGAATTAGTGAAGTACGGCATGTTTTCTTCTAAGACTATTGCTATAAATTTATTTAGTTATAAAGGGATGTATCGTACAGCCGCTATTGTAGATGATATTTTGGAAAAATGTAATGCAACAACCTTATCTCTAGGTGCGTCAGCATCATCTGAATTAGCATTTAATTCAGCCATACAGTTTAAAGGAAATATGTTAATGGGAACGCCGTCTAAACTTACTTTATTTGCAAAATATATCATAGATAATAACTTAAGTTTAGAAGTAGAAAATTTAATGTACGCGGGAGAATTCTTACTAGCGTCACAAGTGAAATTATTAAAAAAAGCATTTAAGATTAAGAACATATACTCATTATATGGATCTGCAGAAACTGGTATATGGGGTTGGTCAACGTATTCTGAAATAGAAACATCTTTTAATGTATTAGATGATGTTATTATAGAAATAGCAAAAAAAAATAAAGAAGGTGAGGGATTAATTGTAGTAACTAATTTATTTAGAAAACGTTTTCCTGTTTTTAGATACCTAATGGGAGACATTGGTAGTTTAAACTATATAAATAATAAACGTATTTTAACATTGAAATCTAGAGAGTCCAAATCCTTTTCAGTAGATGCAGAATCTTATTTTCTTGATGATTTTGATTGGCTTTATGAAACTGTAGATCGTTTTCAAATTCAATTATCTTTAAAATCACCAGTAGAAATTGATATCACTTTTTTATTAATAAAAGAAAGCGAACCCATAAATGAAAAAAATAAAAGTTTAAATAAAGTGAAAAATAGATTAGCGCAAATTTTTGATGTGAACCCTACGAACATTAACCTTATTGTACAGTTTATTGAAGAGTCTGATTTGTATATAAATAACACAACGTCCAAAACTCCTATCTTTATTGATTTTAGAGCGTAATATTATAAGCAATTTATATTTTTAAGAGCAAAAGGAAAAGAAGTAATTATCTTTGAGTATTAAACTAACCAAACTAACCAAACTAACCAATTTATGAAAATCAAAAATGGACTAATGTTATTACTAGTTATACTACTAGCTAGTTGTAATGCAAAGAAAAAAACAAAAATAGAAACGAATGAAAAAGAAATCGTTGTAACGTTGAAAAAGCAAGATTCTGTAGCATTCAGTTTTACTTTTTTAGGATGTAACCGAGTAGATAGAAAACAAGTAGGAGATAGTATAGCAACAAATGCATCTACAGCTAATTTATCCGCTATGAAACGAATTTGGACAGAAATTGCTGCTTTAAAGAGAAAACCAGATTTGTTTTTCTTTTTAGGAGATATGGTATTGGCAGAATCTACTACAACCAAGTTAGAAAACCAATTGGTAGCGTGGAAAAAATTATACTACAATACTGATTTTAGTCCTATCAGTACTTCAAATATAGAAATGGTTGCCATACCAGGAAATCATGAGATGCTATATTGGCATGATTATAAAGTACCGAATCATGATGAATGGCCGTTGAAAGGAGCAACTGAAATTTGGATGAAGAATATGGCGGAATATATGCCAAAAGATAGAGAGCATATAATAGGAAAAGACAGTATTAATAATCAAATGACTTTTGCATTTACTCGTAAAAACATTGGGTTTGTATTAATGAATACAGATACATATAATCCATCTACAAAAGAAAATCCATATGGTTTAGAAGGACAGATACCTACAGATTGGATTGTCAAAAAAGTTGAGCAATATAAAAAAGATCCAAAAATAGATCATGTTTTTGTATTAGGACATAAGCCATATTATGTAAGTGGTAAGCCTGAAACAGGGCATGCAGGATTTCCTGAAGGGCCGGTTTTATGGCCAAAATTAGTGGAAAATAAAGTAGTAGCTATGTTGTCGGCACATTTACATGATTATCAACGTATGCAACCAGGTAATGAAGGAACGTATCAAGTAATTGCAGGAAATAGTGGAAGTCCTGGTTCAGCTACTTTTTTTGGATATTCTAAAATAGATATTATGAGTAATGGAGATGTTAAGCTAAGTTCTATAGGATATGATAAAGGAGACCCTTATTATAAAGGAATGCCAAACAGCCCATCAACTATAAGAGATCAAACAGTATTAACATGGTCAAAAAACACAAATCCATATCCAAATAATTAAAACTAAAAACATTATATTTAAGCTTATTAGGAACCTTCTTAATAAGCTTTTTTTTTAAAAAAAATAGGAATCCATTTTATAAGGATATTTTTTTTAGACCTTTAAATATCTTTATGTAGATTCATCCTTTTATTATTAAAAGCTGTGAAAGACTACCTATCTTTGCAGTTGATAAAAATTTCATAGATATTTAAATATTATGGCAACTACAGTGAAAACACAAGAAGATATTTTAGCAAAACTAAATATCTATGAGTTAAATGAAATGCAGAAAAAAGCCATTTCAGTAATCGAAACTACGGCGAATACTGTAATACTTTCTCCTACAGGAACAGGTAAAACCTTAGGTTTTTTATTGCCATCATTAAAACTGATAGAACCTGATAATAAAGAAATTCAAGTTTTAATTTTAGTACCATCAAGAGAATTAGCTATTCAAATAGAACAGGTAATTCGTGAAATGGGAACGGGGTTAAAAGTAAATGCGGTGTATGGTGGACGTTCAATGGCGAAAGATAAAATTGAATTAAAACACATTCCAAGTATTTTAATTGGTACACCAGGTAGAATTTCAGATCACTTTGCTAACGATCGTTTTTCTAAAGAGAGTATTAAAACCTTAATTTTAGATGAATTCGACAAGTCATTAGAAGTAGGTTTTGAATACGAAATGAGAGGAATTATCAATCAATTACCAAACGTAAACAAGCGTATTTTAACGTCGGCTACACAAGATGCTGAGGTTCCTGAATTTGTACGTTTAAATAATCCTACCGTATTAAATTACTTAACAGGTAAAAAATCTAGACAATTAACCTTAAAAACGGTAGTTTCTCCTATAAAAAACAAGAATCAGACTTTGGTTGATTTGTTACAACATATAGGAAACGAACAAGGAATTATATTTTGTAATTTAAAAGATAGTATTAATCACGTAAGTGAATACTTAACTAAAAATAAAATAGCACACAGTTGTTTTTCTGGAGGAATGGAACAGAAAGATCGTGAACGTTCGTTAATAAAGTTCAGAAACGGTACGAGTAAGGTATTAGTAGCAACAGATTTAGCTGCAAGAGGAATTGATATTCCTGAAATGAAATATATTATTCATTACGAGTTACCAGAAAGAGTTGAAGAATTTACACATAGAAATGGTAGAACAGCAAGAGTAAATGCTAAAGGAACTGCGTATATTTTAAAATGGCAGAAAGAAAACTTACCAGAATTTCTTAAAAACATACCAAATACGGATATCACTCATAAAGAAAAATTAAAGCCTCATTATTGGGAAACTTTATTTATTTCTGGAGGGAGAAAAGATAAAATTTCAAAAGGAGATATTGCAGGATTATTCTTTAAAAAAGGAAACTTAACAAAAGAGCAAGTAGGTGTTATTGAATTAAAGCAAGATTGTGCATTTATTGCAGTGCCTGTAACTGAAGCAAAAAAATTAATAGAAGAATTAAATAATACACGCTTAAAGAATAAAAAAGTGCGTATTACATTGGCGTAA
>CBDTZS010000144.1:0-8320 GCA_965364955.1 uncultured Tenacibaculum sp.
CATTATTACAAGTACTATCGGTACTTCCTGTTATACTTGCTGTAAATTCTTGACCAGTAATAACTGTTACTGAAATATCTTCTGTACATGAACTACCATAATCTACAGTAAAGGTATGTGAACCTACTGCTACATTAATAAAAAGATTACTTGCTTGCGCGGTTCCGCCATCTAAACTATACGTATAAGTTCCTACTAATGGTGTTATTGTTACATTTCCGCTTCCATCACAATTATATGCTACCGAACTTCCTAAAACAGGTGCTGTTGGTAAAGGTGCTATTGTGATACTCGGTAAAGTAAATTCACAATTATTACTATCTCTTATAACTAATGCATACGTAGCATCTGTTAAGTTTGGTTTGATTGGATCATTAGAGAATACGCCATCTATTCCATATAAATAAGGACCTGTTCCTCCGGTTGGTGGCGTAACAAACGTTATTATTCCTTGTTGAACACAGGTATAAGCCTGTGTGATACTTGCCGTTCCTGATAATGCATTTGGTGCAGCAACTGTTTCTGTTGAAGTAGCTGTTACACATCCATTTACATCTGTTACTATTATTTCATATGTATTAGAAACTAAGCCTGTAAACGAATAATTAACTGTAGCTAATGGTCCTTGAGAAACTGTTGATACTGGGGCTGTTCCGTTTACTGTTACCGTATATGGTGCTGTTCCATCTGAAACAACAACATTAATTGCTCCCGTATCGCCACTACAATTTGGTTGAATTACCGATGTAGCTATTGTTGGATCTGTTATTCTTTGTACTGTTACTGTTTCTAATTCTTGACAGAAATTTGCTCCGCCATTTTTATCTTGTACATATACATCCCAACTTCCTGCAGCTACACTTACTGGATTTGTAGTATTGAAATCTCCTACAGTTACTGCGGTTCCGTTGCTGACTACTGCATATTGGTAATTTCCATCACCTCCTGTTGCGTTTATTGTAATTGTTCCTGGGTTACAAGTCTCACTTACCAGCGTTGTTGTTAATCCTAATTGTGGATTTAAGATATGACTTGTTTGTATTGATGGACATCCAAATCCGTCTTGTACATCTACCGTGTATGTTTTTGGTGTTAATCCTGTAAATGTATACGTCGTCGCTGTTGATGGGGTTGGTGTTTGCCATGGTCCGCCATCTAAACTAAATTGATAATCGCCATTTCCACCAGTTACCGTTACAACAATCTCGCCATTACTTCCATCATAACATTGGGTTACTGTAGCGCTATGTGCTACCGTATCTGGTGCATTTACTGTTACCGTAGCATTGATTGTTGACGGACAGTTTCTTATATCTCTTGCTATTATTGTGTAAGCGGTTAAACTTGCTGCTACATCTGTAAAAACTCCTGATGCTTGCCAGTTAGTTCCGCCATCTATACTGTATTCATATGTTGGGGTTCCTCCTACAGCTACAGCTTCAATTGTTGCTCCTGTTGGTGCTGCACAACTTGCTTGTTTTGTAATATTTGCTGAAACCGTTACTGTTGTTGGTTCGCCAATAGTTATTGTTCCTAAATCTAATGGACACGTTAATGTTCCAACTGTTGCTCGTACACGAATATCGTGTGCAATATTATCTAAACCGGCTATAATAACTGGGTTTACAGCTGTTACTGTCCAATTTGTTCCGCCATTTATACTATACTCATAAGAAACCCCTCCGTAATTAGTGGCGTTTATGGTAATCGTTCCGTCATCTGCATTATTACAAGTACTATCGGTACTTCCTGTTATACTTGCTGTAAATTCTTGACCTGCAGCAATTGTAATAGGAACGTCCAAGAAACATAATTTTCCATAAGAAATTGTAATTATATGGCTCCCTACTGATAAATTAGGGAAATCATTTACTTTAGCAAAAAGACCTCCATCTAACGAATATTCATACTTTGGTAAAACTGGTGATAATGTTACATTCCCTGTTCCATCACAGTTATAACTTATAGTAGGTGTAACTACTGGTGCATCAGGTAGTGGATCCACCACTACTGGAGTTGGTATTAGAAACTCACAACCTTTATCGTCTCTAACATAAAAATTATAAGTGCCAGGAGTAAGACTATTAAATACTGCTTCTCCTTGTCCAGAATAATATACGACTCCATTACCGTCTCCAGAATCAACACCATAATTATAAGGTGGTGTTCCTCCTGTAACATTTAAGAACCTTACTTTTGCTCCTGCAGTACATCTAAATTCTCTTTCTAAATCAACTTCAGCACTAATAGCCGCTGGTTCAATAATTGCAATATTTGTAATTTCATAATTACATTGGTAATTTGTTTTTGATGCTCTAATTGTTATTGTATAGTTTGGGTTTGCAGCCAAACTATTAAAAACACCAGTAGTGTTCCATGGCCCACCGCCTCCATTAATACTATATTCAATAGGAGAAAACCCTAGACTGCTACCAACTACACTTACGTTAATTGTACCATCGGCTAATCCATTACATGAAACATTGGTTTCTGTGTGTGTAAATTGTAATTCTGGTTCGACGTTAATAGTTACTGGTCCTGAAATTGTAGAACAATTATTACTATCAACTACTACAAAAGTGTAGATACCTTCTTGTCCGTTTAGAAGTTCATGTGTGGTCGTACTAAAATAAGCTGAAGCAGGAATATCTGATATATTCGCGTATAAATTTGTTCCATCTTTAGTCCATATGGCAAAAGAGTACGTATCTCCTGTATTTAAGGTACCTCCTGTCGCACCTAAAGTTATGATTCCATTAGAAAGACCACCTAGACAACTGATATCTTTGGTTGGTATTACAGTTAAATTAAGTTCATCTGGTTCAGTGATAAGAATATCTTCTGAAGCTGTACATTCAGCCGTAGTAACACTTACGGTATAACTCCCACCATCTGTTACATTAAAGGTATGATCGTTATTAGCAATAGGACCTGCAGTTGCAACAACTGCCCCTCCTTGCGTTAAGGTATACGTATAATCTCCTGGTACATTACCAACTTGAATTCTAATTTGTGCTTGTTCATTAGCACATTGCATATTCGTTGTAATAACATCTAAATCTATAGTTGTCTCTTGTATGTTTATTGCTGGAAAAGTATAAGTACATGCCGCAGAAGAAGCTCCTGCTAAACGAATAGACAAATTATAATCTCCTGGTGCTGTAACAGTAAAAGTATTCCCTACTTGAAAAGGAGCATTGAATCCTCCAGGACCAGTTAAGCTATATTCATATCCGCCTGGAATATTATTAATAACAATGTTGGCTGAAGCACCACAAATAATATCCTCTTTTACGATTGTAGGATTTAAAGTTGCTTTATAAACATTAAAATAATAGGTTTTCGGACATTGACCGTCATAGAGTACCTCCAATCGATACTGACCTGCATCACTAAAGGTTCTTGATAAATCTGTTCCTAAATCTGTCCAAGTACACCCTGCATCTATATTTGCACAACCAACGATTGTTGTTGGGCTAGGGCAAGAGACTAACTCGAACCATCTTACTGTTGTACCAATCGTACCAACTGGAGGAACAACAAAAGGTAAGTTTATATCTCTTGAACTTCCATTACCACACAGGTAAATCTCCGCTAAATCGAAACTGTTACTAGGACATGATGTTAACACCTGATCTGCAAAAGGAACTAATGGATTAGATACTGAATTAAAAGCAGTTACAATTACGGTTTCAGTAGTCGATACACACCCAGCTGGTGAACTTGCTGGAATTGTTTTAGTAACAATGTAAGTACCTCCTTGAGTAACCGTTAAGATTTGATTTGTACCAATTACTGTTCCCGGATTACTTGCATCTACCCATGAATAAGAAGCAAAACCATTCCCTGCTACTAAATCTACATCTGCACCACATAATATTTGTGTTCTTTCAAATGTACACCCAGAAGTATCTACTAAAAAGTTTGACGTACCAACAATACCAAAATCACAAGCATCAATACCTGCAAAACTTGGTTCATTTATAACCCTAGGAGTACCTCCTTCATCACTGTCATAATTTGCAAATGCTTGATTTAGAATTATATTAGAACAAACATCTCTTAAATCATTACAATCGGATACTACTTGTACTTTTATTCTTATTTCATAAGCATCACCACCTTCTGTAACCATGCTGTCAGGTATATCAAACCTTAACTCTCCTCTAAACCCGTTTCCTATAGCAGGTGGCGTATATGTATAATCTGCAGTCGTTAAACCTCCTGGTAATATTAAATCTGCCTCTATTAAATCTACGTTTTTTGGCAGTAAATCTACTAACTCGGTATTCAAAGCATTATCAGTTCCTACGTTTTGAAAACTAACTGTATAAAACAATTCATTTCCTAAACCAACCGGAGCACCAGAAATGTCATTTCCCGCTGCATCTTCAATAGTTTTTACTAATCTTATTTTTGGTTCGATAATTTCAACTGCTAAAGCATTTAAAAATGGCCAATAAACATCTCCATTAGTTGTAAATCGTAAACTTGCACCAGTTTGATCATTCGCTATAAGACTGTTTCCTGTATTATCTAATTCATACAAATCAACATCAAAACCTAAGGTATTCTCACTATCTGGTGTCCTATCAGTTAAAAAATTATCATATTCACTTAAAGATCCATTGAAAAAATTATATACTGTTCCCCATTCCCACCAACCAATAGTGCCATTCCATACCCAACCAGCAGCAATTGGATTTATAGTTGGAGTAGATTGATGTATATAATCTCCATTAGTATCTTCTATTTGAAAACTATCTCCTGTTATTCCATTATCTCCTTCTAATGCTGCTACCAACACTTTAGCTCTCACTGGCCCTACAGGAATTGTTTTAAAACCTGTATAAGAAATTGTAGCATCAGTACTACCATTTATAGTTGAAAAACCGTCAAAAATAGAAATATTTTTACTTGATAAAGTTTCGTTTTCATATATCACAACCATGGTCCAACCTGCTGCACCACCTAAGCCATAATTATCGTCTTCCCCTACTACCGCTTTTATATCAGCTGCATAATAATCTCCACTTGCACCTACACCTAAACCGGCAACGATACTTGTCACATCACTATAACAAACATAAGGTCTTTGATTTATAGCACCATCAGTATATATAGGTACCCCCGTAATAGGTCTATAAGCAAGGTCACCTGGGATTTTAAATTTAATTTCGTTAAAATCAGTATCTCTAGCTTCTTCATTTTCCCAAGTTTTATATGGGTAAACTGCCCCCCAATATAAACCTGCATAAACAACTCTTGAACAACTAGGTAAAGTTAAGCCTGCTCTTGAAGATGAAAATGTTGAATTGTCTCCATCTATATCTATATAATCCATATAGAAATTTCCATTCGAAGAACTCCCATCATATGCTACATTAGGCGTATCACTACCATCAGACCTATTTAAAATATTATTAGCAATAAAAGTAATATCACCTCTAACATTTAGACCTCCAACTCCTAAGCGGTTTGTAAAATCTACATCGGGTCTTCTATTTTCACCTATTGTTTTTTCTAGAAGTGGCTTTTCTAGAGGCCGTTTTTTTTGAGCTTCAACTGATATTACCTGAAGTAATAAAATGAATATTATAAGTATTTTTTTTATCATCTTTTCTGGGGGCATTTAAATTATTGAAGATAACTACATCTACAAACTTAATCTATTTTACACGTACTATTGACTTTCTATCATAGAAAGAGCCATTTAAATTATTATTATACAAACGTATAGCTTCTTCCCTATTATCGGTTTTTAAGATATAAACATGCATATAACCTGTTGCAGGGTTTATAAAATAACCAGCGTCAATATTATCATTTACTAGCTCATCTACATTTCTATCTGCTAAAGCTTTTTGTGCATTCACATATATTTGCAAGTAATAACCTGGTTCAACACCTTGCATACTCGACATTGTTCGCACTCTTGCACGCGGCTGTTTTTTAGGCTCTTTATAGCTATCGCCACTTTTACCAATGGTGATTTTTTCTATGTAAACAACACCTTTATTATTTTTTTTGATTTTTATAGCAGAAACGTCATTTTTATCATCGTTCTTCTCAAACAATCTTGTTTTATTAACAAGTCCTAGTTCTTCTATCTTGTCTTCTGCATCATCTTCTTTAGCAAACCTGTCTATATACACATAATAATATTTTTCTTTTGGTTCGTATATATATTTAGCGTCGATATTTAATCGTTTCCATTTTTCAATTACAGGAACTGTATTCTCTTTATTTTTAAACCTTTCTGCTACCAAATAATACATGGTTCCACCACCTCCAGAATACGTTATTGTACTTTGGCGCCAAGGAGTATTAGAGCTTCTTTTTAAAGAAGTATCTTTTTCTTTTACAGAGCTTTCTTCAGGAGTAATTCTTTTTATTGTTTTTGGCACTGGTTCTGGCTCATTTTTCAACAATCGCAGTACTTGATCAACTTTTTTATTTAAAATATCGATTGAATCTTGAGCTCTTTGAATTTCATCTGCCAAATCATTATGCTCAGGGTTTTCATATGCTGCTTTCTTTTCAGGAATTCTTTCGGGTAAAGTTACTTTTACATTACCAGATCTTCTTTTTGGTCTATTTCTTCTATAAGATTTTTTATCAAAATTATAAATCAGCCCAACTTCATTGGTTGCCGCAAAATCGCTCTTTTCATAACTAAAACCAATAGCTAACTTATCTGAAATATTTACTCCAATTCCTGCCGAAATACCGTAGGTTTTATCATATCCTGCTTTAATCCAACCTGCTTTAGGCAAATCTAATATCACATTACCACCAGCACTAAATTCATCCTTACCTGGTTTTTTTGCTATGACCAAAGTTCTTAAATCTGCTCCTTCAAAAATTCCTGTGGCGTATGTAAACTCATGAGAATACATCGCATGGGCAGAAAATGTTTTTTCACCAAAAGAAGTAGCCATCTCGCTACTTTTCAAATTAAAATCTACTAAATTCTCAAAAAATAACCCTACATCAAATTTACCAAATGACAACGTAACTGCTGGCTGAAACATTACTACAGGAATATCTTGAAAATTACCTAAAAAAGAATCGTCTTCATCTTGCACTAAGACTCTAGCCCAATCTATACTACTTCTGCTATATAAAAAATTAAACCCAAAGGTTAAATCCATATTCTCATTTAGCTGTAATCGTTGTGCATAATTAGCGATAGCACCAAAGTCTTTCATAGCACCAACTTCTTGTTGATACACCGCAAAACCAGCACCTACATTCTCGCGCATTTTTCCTGCATACGAAAACAAATGTAATCTCGGGTTATCTTCAAAATCTATATTACTATTACGTACAATAGCGGTTAACGATGTTTTATTTTCTCGCAAAGCAGAAAAAGTAGGAATCGTTAAAAAGCGATTAAACTTCATGAAATTTCTAGAACTAAAAGAATTATAGTTCTGTCCACTATCTGAAGTTTGCCCCACCATTGTTAAGCTAACTAATAGAATAAAAAATATAGCTATTTTTTTTGTCATATTTATTAATATAATACTGATATTGTTCCTGCTTTTATAATTTTCTCATCACGAATAATTTTGTAATAAAAAGTTCGTTGATTACTTAAATCTTCTAGCGGCCAATCGTTTTTATAATCTGTTGTTTTTAAAATCTCCTTACCATTAGCGTCATACAATTGTATGGTTATTAATGGTTGAAATGCATATCTATTTGAAATTTTCCAAGAATCATTTTTCCCATCTCCGTTAGGTGTCACGACATTTGGTACTATAATTTGATCGTCTTGTTCTACAACCTCTATTGTTTTAGTAACTGTACAATTACCTACAGTTGCTGACACTGTATAAAACCCTAATGAATTTACATCTAAGGTTTCGTTGGTTGATAAAACTGTTCCTGTAGTATCTTCTCCTTGGTACCATATATATGAATCTGCTCCGGCAGCAGTTACGGTAACCGTTTGCCCTAGATTCATCACCACTTTTTCTGACGGCGTAATTGTTACTACCGATTCATCAAACAAAACCACAGTTATGGCATCAAATATTTTTTCACAACCTAAACCTGTCATTTTCAACACATAATCTCCTATTTCATCTACAACAAAATCCTGGACATTAGTAGCTATAGCCGTTGAACTACCATCTTTAAACCATTCGTAGCTATAACCTGCTATTAATGTATCTATATGATATGTTATTCCTCCTGTATTTGGGCATAATGAATTTGAATCTGGTATTGATGTAACTACGGGTAATGACGCTATTAATTTAATGGCGATACTATTACCAACATCTTTTGTATTTCCTTTAACCGCACCAAC
>CBDTZS010000145.1:0-8282 GCA_965364955.1 uncultured Tenacibaculum sp.
GTTAATTCTCCAGCATCAACAGTACCATTGCTATTTGCATCAACCCATGTAGAAGGAGAATATACAGTATTTCTATTATGTGAATCATTTACTTTATAGGTTTGAGAATTACCACCTGTTGTAAAACTAGCATCTACATTCCAATCGTTAATTACAGATTTAAACCCTATGGTAGCATTATAATCGTTTAAATCTCCTTCGAAAGTTGGTACATAACCATCATAACCACCAGCGTTTATTGGGTTCTCTCCAGGGAAAAAATCAGCCAAATATGGAAAGTCAGAAACCGTTCTCCAATATGGAGTTCTATAATTAGCAAAAGAATTTACTTTTTTATTTATAAAAGCAGCATTGAAATACAATTTAGACTCTTCGCTCAAATTATACGAACCGTTTATTAAAAATTTGGCAGCAGCCGTTTCTGGCGAACCATTTATATTATTTGCATCTGGATTTCTTGATAAGAATTCTTGCACATCTGCTAAAGGAGCACCAAAACCTAAATCTGCATCTGCTTCTCCTAATGCACTAACAACACCAGGTCTGTTAGATAAACTTGTTTTAGAAAAGTCTACTGTATAATTGATAAAACCTTTATCATCTCCAATGGCAGAGCCGTTGTTTACAGAGATACCAAACATTTCACCATCACCTGCAGAAGTAATTCCTGTTCTTAAGGTTGCAGAGCCAGTGTTAGGATTATCTTTTAAAATAATATTAATTACACCTGCAATCGCATCAGAACCATATTGTGCAGAAGCGCCGTCTCTTAATACTTGTATATCTTTAATTGCATCTATTGGAATTCCTGAAATATCAGAACCAGTTTCACCTCTACCAGGAGAAGTTTGTGTATATAATAAGGCACTTAAGTTTTTACGTTTTCCATTAATTAAAATTAATGTTCTACTTGGCCCCATATTTCTAATTTCATACGGATCTAAAAGAGAAGTTGCATCATTTACAGGCGTTTGTACTGTACTAAAAGATGGTATTTTATACTGTAATGCTTTGTCAAAAGTTGTTTGCCCAGTAGAAATTAAATCTTTAGCAGATACAACATCTATTGGTAAAGGACTTTTTGTATTACTTCGTACAGGAGTTCTTGAACCTGTTATTACTACTTCGTCTAATTGTAAACCTTCTTTTAAAGTAATTGTAAATTTTGATCTTCCGTTTACAGGTATTTCTTGAGTTTCGAATCCAGAAAAACTAACAACTAGAGTAGCTCCATCTTTAACCGTTAGTTTAAATCCGCCATTAAAATCGGAATTAGTTCCATTAGAAGTTCCTTTTACAAGAATATTGGCTCCTGGTAAAGGTTCGTTATTGTTATCTACAATAGTCCCAGAAATTTGTGATTGTGACCACATAAGGCTACTACATAATATTGTAAAAAGTAAAAGTGTAAATTTTTTCATAAAAAGGTGTTTAATTAATAATATTTTTATTGATAGTTTACAGTTAATTGAATACTATAAATCATCGGTTATATTATTAATAAGGAGTTAGGAGAAATGATATACTCATTAATTTTAACATTTTTTTTAGAGAAATATTAAAAAACATCATAAATCTACATTCTAACTATGAATAAAAGCTGCTGTTTTATGTTTAGAATTATAAGGGAATTAAGCTTTTAGCTTTTAAAAGGACGAGTTTAAATTTATTGTTTTAAAAAGAAAATTGAAATTTCGAGTAATAAAAAGCACCGTTAGTTCCCATTTGAGTTGAATCCCATGAACCACCGCTGTCAGTATGTTTATCCTGAATACTTGGGTATGTATTAAAAATATTCGTAACCCCAGTTTGGTAAATTATGTTTTTAAATAAATGATAACGTACATGTAAATCGGCAGTGTATTTTGCTTTGTATGTATCAGTAGCTGCTATAATGCGTTCTGTTTCTGAATTGTTAAATAAACTAAGGTCTTTATTTATTTGCCAGTCGATTAATTGAACGCTACTAAATCGAGTGATGTTAAGATTGATATTGAATTTCTCTTTTTGATAATTAAAGTTTAAATTAAACTTATTTTCAGGAGCTGAAGCTAATAAAAAATGACGCTCTCTAATACCAAAAAAAGTTTCCTTATCAAGATTTTTATTATTTACTTTATCTATTTTCATAGAATTAATATTACCAAAAAAGTTAATTGAGAATTTAGAGTTATTAAATTTCTTAAACCAATTTACTTTAATATCTAAACCGTGTGTAGTAGTATCAACTCCATTAGCAAAGAATTGTACATTTTCTACATTAAAGCCTAAAGAAGAAGCATCAAAATTACCACTTAATATAATTCTGTCTTTTATAGAAATATAATAAGAATCAAGACTAAAACTAAAATTAGTAGAAGGGTTAAAAGCAAGGCCAATACTACTATTTGTTGCTTTTTCTTCTTTTAATTTACCTATACCAAATTTTCGGATAATAGGGTTGTTGTTTGCAACCAACAAAGATTCAGTCGGGGCATTACCCATATAATTTGTAAAGGTTAAATTATAATATATTTGAGCCAATGAAGGGGCTCTAAAGCCTGTGCTGAAAGAACCTCTTAAATTAAGAATTGGGGTAAGCTTTATTCTTGACGCTAATTTGGTGTTTAGGGTACTACCAAAATCACTGTAATTTTCATATCTTAATGCGGTAGCAATCATCCATTTTTTTGTGAAATCAAATTCACTATCTATATAAAAACTTGAATTGGTTCGATTCCTTTTTAGTTCATTTTTGGGTGAATACCCAGGAAATCCTTGTGAACCTCCGGGTCTAATTTTGTTGTTAAAAGAGACTAAATCAGTAGAAGGAGTAGAAGATGTTACCAGGTTTCCATCGATGTCATAAGAGGCATAAGAACCTTCTTCTCCAGCAAAAATTTCGTAATTTTCTAATCGGTGTTCCAAGCCAAAAGCAATATTCATTCCTTTTAGAATATTGTTAAAATTTTTTGAAAGATCAACACTAGTCGTATTCTGACTTAACAAATGCCCACCAGCATCAAATTCTGTTGGAGATTTTTTTAATAAAGTAGCATTTAAAGTCTTTTTAATAAAGTAATGAAAGTTGTTTATTCCATAGGTGTTATTAAAGTCTATATTCCAATTTTTATAATTTGATTTTAACCCTATTGAAAAAGATTTATCTGAAATTTTTGAAGTTATTAAAGGGTTAAATCCATTAGGATAGATGTCAATTACATTTCTTTCGCTATTAGCCTTTCTTGTAAAGGCATAGGCTTCTGTATTTTTTAAATTATAGCCTCCATTAGCATAAACAATAGATTTCTTAGTGATAGGAATTTCAGTGTTAAAAAATGTACTTATATTTTTCATGGCGGCATCACCATATTGTTCTCTCAGGTTTGTACCTAGTCTTGAGGTATGGTCTTTAGATAAAAATTCGGTCGAAATATTTAAAAAACCTTTATCAAGAATTTTTGTTCCGTAGTTAATATCAATTTTATAAGTAAAGCCATCTATACTCTTTTTTTTAGGGTCTTTATTTATATTCGCATTATTAAAGCCTAATGTTGTATTTACTTTAAGTGAGTTTTTATTGTTATTTAATATAATATTAATTACCCCGGCAATAGCATCAGAACCATATTGAGCTGAGGCACCATCTTTTAATATTTCAATTCTCTTAATGGCAGAAATAGGAATAGTGTTTAAATCGGTACCAGAATTTCCTCGACCTCTTGTTCCGTATAAATTTATAAGAGAGGCTTGATGTCTTCTTTTTCCATTAACAAGTACTAATGTTTGATCGGGACCTAAACCTCTATAAGTCGCAGGTATAATATGATCAGCCCCATCAGCACCAGATTGTTTTGTTGCATTGAAAGAAGGAATACTATATTGTAAAAACTGATTAACTTCTAGTAATCCACTTTCTGTTGAAATCTTATAGAAATCGATAATATCGGTAGCAATAGCTGCATCTTTCTTTTTTCTTAAATTATTTCGAGAACCTACAACTAGAACTTCATCAAGTTGTAGCCCCGATTTTAATATAATTCTTAATTGTTTATTTGAAGGAGAAATGGCTTGAGGTTCGTAGCCAATATGAGCAATAATTATAGGTTTATTCTTTTTTAACTTTAAAGTGAAAGAACCATCACTTAAAGTAGTTGTACCATTATTGGTCTCACTTTCAATGATACTTGCTCCTTTTAATGGGCTATAATCGGTATTTAAAACAATTCCTGTAAGTGTAGTTTTAGTAAAGCTGTTGATTGATACTAAGGTATCTGTAAATTTTCTCTTAGGTATTTTTACTTTATCAATATAAATCACATAATAATTGTTGCCAAGGTAATCTAACTTTAAACGGGTGGTTTTTTTTAAAAGGCGTAATGTTTTTTTTAAAGAGAGGTCTTTAAATTTTGTTATGTCAATTAACTTTCCTTTTAAAATTGTTGAGTTGTAAGTAAAATAGATCGTATGTTTTTCACTTAAATGATCTAGCAAATATGTGATAGGTACTTGGTTTTTTTTTAAACCTTGACTATAGAGTATAGAAGAAAAGCATAAAAATACAAAGATGATTATGTTAGGTAAAAAACGATTTTTTGAAGGACTTAAAGGTTTGATAAAATGTAATAATTACTTTTTATAAACAACTAATTTAGTGTTTTCTTTTTTGATTAAAACATTTGCAGATTTCTCTATAGCTTTTATACAAATATTTAGATTGGTAGTTGGTACAGTACCAGAAATTAAAATGCTTTTAATTTCTGTGTTTTTAAAAACAACTTCATATCCATAAGTCTCTGTAACTTTCTTAAGAGCATTAATTAATGTAGAGTTATTAAAGGTTAGTCTACCATTTTTCCAAGAAGTTTTTTCTTCAACAAATACTTTTGTATGGTCTTCTAAAATTTTATTTTGTTTTGCAGAGAAAGAAACAAAATCTCCAGGTAACATTTTCTTTGAGCTTCCGTTTTTTAAAGATAACCAAATATTACCTTCTTCTAAAAAAACTTGGGTTTTTTCTTTTCTTGAATTTACATTAAATATTGTACCGTAAACTTCAACTTTTAAATCATTGGTAAGTACCCAAAATTTAGCATTCGTTGCTTTCTTTTTATCTACTTGAAAATAAGCTTCACCTTTTAACGAAATTTTTCTAGGGTTTTCTTTTGAGAAAGAAATGGTAGAGTTAGCATTTAAAGTAACTAAACTACCGTCTAGAAGTTTCAAGTTTAATATTTCACCAAAACCAGTGGTATGGGTTATTGATGAATTGTTTAGCGAATAAATGCCTATAGAAATAAATAAGACAATACTAGCTACAATACCAATCCATTTATTTTTATTGAAAGTGTTTTTTTGAGGAACTTTCTTTTTTTCTAAAAGGTTAGCTTCAAATATATTCCATTCAACGTTTATTTTTTCTTCAGAAACAAGAGTTTCTTTAAATTGAAGCCCTACAATAATGTCTTTAGCTTCTTTAACAAGCTCTTTTTTATCAGGATTATTTTCTAACCAGTAATTCCAGAAAAAAACATCGCTTAGTTTTGTATCTAAAGCCCAGTTTTTAAAAGAGTCATCATTTAAAAAATCGTTAATGTTATGGTATGTTTTATTCGTCATTTATAATGTAGGGAAAAGGGATGTTTATATAGACATAAGTAACTAATATAAAATAGATACTCTTTTTTGAATTACAAATTTAAGAATTAAATAATTGTAAAATTTTAATTTCTTCTCTCAATCCTTTTATAGCTTTATGAATGTTGTTTACTACACTTTGGTAATTAATACCCATAACATCAGATATTTCTTGAGTTTTAAGACTGCAATTGTACTTTAAATACAAAACTTCACGTTGTCTTTTTGGAAGTTTATTTAATAAAGTAGTTAAGTTTTTATTTCTAAAAGTAACTGATTCTTGATGTGTAAGAAACTCTTCAGGAGTAAAATTAATATCAACAATGTTTTCGTCAATATCTCTTATCATTTTTGTTTTCTGTTTTTTTTGAAGTATTTTAATAATAAACCGTCTATAAGAAGTGAATAAATAAGGAGCAATACTCTCTAAATCACTTAAGTTTTCTCGATGTTCGTATATATACATGAAAAAATCTTGTAAAGAATCTTCTGTAATTGTCTTATTTCCTGAGATTTTTAAACCGTAATTAAATAAACTAGAATAGTAATTTTTAAAAAGGGCGCCAAAAGCTTTTAAGTCTCCCTCTTTTAATGATTTCCATAAAATTTCATCAGACAATTTTTTCATAAAGAAGAACTAATGTTTGGTTTAAAACATTTAAATATAATGAAAAATATTTTAAACCTTTTTAATTTCGTTTTCATAAAATATAATTCAACACTAAATAAACTACAAAAATACAAAGCAAACAAGTATATTTGCACTTGCAAAATTTTCAATAAAAGAATATAATGAAAGCTGGAATTGTAGGATTACCAAACGTAGGAAAATCAACTTTATTTAACTGTTTATCAAATGCAAAAGCGCAAAGTGCAAACTTTCCATTTTGTACTATAGAACCTAATATTGGTGTGGTAAATGTACCAGATCCAAGAATTCAGGTTTTAGAAGGTATGGTAAACCCTGAAAGAGTAATGCCAGCAACGGTAGAGATTGTTGATATTGCAGGTTTAGTAAAAGGAGCAAGTAAAGGAGAAGGTTTAGGAAATCAATTCTTAGCAAATATTAGGGAAACAGACGCTATTATTCACGTATTACGTTGTTTTGATGATGATAATATTATTCATGTTGATGCTTCAGTAGATCCTATTAGAGATAAAGAAACAATAGATATTGAATTGCAATTAAAAGATTTAGAAACTGTTCAGAAACGTTTAGAGCGTGTAAAAAGAACAGCTAAAACTGGTAATAAAGAAGCGCAAATAGAATTAGAAATTTTATTAAAAGTTGAAGAAACGTTATTAAAAGGTGTTTCAGTAAGAGCTATTGAATTTTCAGAAAAAGATGAAGAAATCGTTCAAACATTACAATTTATTACTGCAAAGCCAGTATTATATGTTTGTAATGTAGATGAAAGCGCTGCTGTTAACGGGAATGATTATGTTACAGCTGTAAGAGAAGCAGTAAAAGATGAACATGCAGAAGTAATTGTTTTAGCTGTAGGTACAGAAGCTGATATTACTGAATTAGATGATTATGAAGAGCGTGAGATGTTTTTAGCAGATATCGGGTTAAAAGAAGCAGGAGCTTCTGTTTTAATTAGAGCTGCATATAAATTATTAAATTTACAAACTTATTTTACAGTAGGTGTAAAAGAAGTAAGAGCTTGGACCATTAATATAGGTGATACTGCACCACAAGCTGCAGGAGTAATTCATACAGATTTTGAAAAAGGATTTATTCGTGCTGAAGTAACTAAATATGAAGACTACACTACCTTAGGTGGTGAACAAAAAGTAAAAGAAGCAGGTAAATTGGGTATAGAAGGGAAAGAATACATCGTTAAAGATGGTGATATTATGAACTTTAGGTTTAACGTGTAACATATTAAGTTATAGTTATTAAAAATAAAAAGGCACTGTTATTTATAACAGTGCCTTTTTATTTTTAATGTAATTTAATTTTTTATAATCATCTTTTTAGAATCGATTCTTACACCGTTTGTATATAATGAATAAATATAAACACCTGAAGAAAAGTAATCGTTATCAAAAATAATGAATTTTTTTCCTCGTTCAGTTAAAATTATTTTTTGAAGAAATTGCCCATTGACATTATGTATCTTAATGTAAGCATTGGTAACGTTAAGAGGAACGATAAAAGGTATTTTTGTTTCAGACGAATAAGGGTTCGGAGTGTTTTGAAAAAGTTGTGCTTTTAATTCTTTTGACGATGGCAAAGTACCATTACAAGCACATACTTCTATCTTTTCGATCCTATTGATTAAATCATTTATTTTAGCTTCATGGGCTGCTAAAATTGGAGATAAGTCAATAGAAATTGAATTACCATTTTCAATATCTATTTGTAGTACATTACCTGTTAAAACAGTTGTTAAATCTTGATTGTCAGTTCCAGTTCCGTCTTTTAACGTAGCTAAATCAACAGCATTTCCGTTATCGATACTAAGTGAAGTTCCTGTTAAAGTAAGGTTTTGATTATCTGTATTGTCTTTAAAATCAGAAAGGTTTAAAGAATTTCCCCCAGAAATCAGAATATTATTACCTGTTAAACTTAAGTTTTGACTATCGGTATTATCTTTATAAGCAGACAAGTCAATAGTTGTAGCATCGTTTGTTAAACTTAAAGTGTTTGACGTTGTGTT
>CBDTZS010000146.1:0-8252 GCA_965364955.1 uncultured Tenacibaculum sp.
TTACTTACTTACTTCCGTTGTTGAATATTAATAATAAAGCACCAATGATTGTAATGTTTTTTAAGAATGATACTATTTCAGCCTGTTGAGTAACTAATTGTAAGTCTGTTTCTATCGGTAAAATCCAAAAATTGTGAAAAATAAATGTAGCAGGAAGTATAAATGTTAATAGAAGTATTGTCCCAATCTTAGATTTATAACTCGTGATAATAGATAATCCACCGGTAACTTGAAGAAGTATTGCTATTATTAGAAAAAACGGAATAAATACCATATTATGAGATTCCATATATGAAACGGTTTTATCCCAATCTCCAATTTTACTTAATCCGCTTGCAATGAATATAAGACTGAATAATATTCTTCCTATTCTATTTATATATTTTTTTGAGGTTGTCATTTTTGTTTTATTTAGGTAAGTTTTTAGACCATAGTTTTGCTATATTTTTACTTGTAATTCCATAATCTATTTTTTTTGCATTCTCGTTTCTTTCCTCACAATATATCGCATCTTCATTGAATAATGATTTGGCTAAATCTCTTCCTGCCATTGTAATTGTCGTGGTTTTTTCAAATCTGTTTCTTTGAAATTCATTAAAAGCTTTTTCCGTTGTTTCTGATTTTTCTAAGATAGATGCAAAAGACCAAGCATCTTCTATTGCTTGACAAGCACCTTGTCCAGAAGTTGGTAGTGAAGCATGTGCAGAATCACCAAGTAGGCATACATTGTTTTTATACCATTTAAGAATTGGATTATGGTCAAAAACTTCAATACATTTGATGTTTTTATTTTCGGTTAATTCTATAACCTCTTTGATTCTGGGTGACCAAGAACTGAATAGTTTCTTAAGTTCCGTTCTGTGATTTTTATTTTTAATAGGTGAGTTTAATGGTAAAGATTTCCCTCCAGCCCAATATCCTTTGTTTTTATTAATGGGTACAATTCCAAATCGTTCACCACAACCCCAGAAGTCCAATATATTGTTTTCGAAAAAAATGGGTTTCTTACTTTCTACTATTCCAATCCAATTGACAAAATTTTGATAAACAGGAGTATTGTTTTCGTTTACATATTGTCGAGCTATTGAATTCATTCTTCCATCAGCTCCAACTACAATTTTTGCATTTATGGAAATATCATTTTCAAAATTTATAGAAACTGTATTATCTTGGGATGAAATACTTAAGGCATTATGGTTATAATTAATAGAAATATTTAATTCATTTATCTTTTCTAATAGAATATTCTGCAAGTCTGTTCTACTAATTGAATAGCTTTTAAAACCAATAGATATATTGATATTACTTATATTAATAGCTCCTAAAAACACTTCATTTTTTGTCCACCGTTGCATTTTTTCTAATTGTCCTCCAACTTTTTCTATTTCTGTCATTAATTCAAGTTCATGAAGTATTTTAGTAGCATTTGACCATAACATTAAACCTGCTCCAATTGTTGTTGCCTTTTTTCTACGTTCATAGATACTAATGTTTTTAAACCCTTTTTTTCTTAATGCTATCGCAGTTGTCAAGCCTCCAATTCCTGCTCCTAAGATTACTATTTTAGAATATTTATTTTTCATTTTAAGTTATCTTAATTTATTATTACTTTTGTTTTCCAAGCAAAAATAATAAATAACTTGGTTTTTCCAAGTGATAAAATTAAAAAATGAATCAAAAACATAGATCTACTTGTCCAATTAGTTCAGCATTAGATATTATAGGAGATAAATGGTCTCTTTTAATTATTAGAGATATGATGTTTTCAGGGAAGAAAACATATACTGAATTTGTAAATTCAAGAGAGAAAATATCAACTGATATTTTATCTAATAGATTATCTAAACTTACAGAGTTAGAATTAATTTCAAAAGGGAAAAAGGAAGGTAATAAAAAGACAAATATTTATAAGCTCACTCAAAAAGGGAAGGAATTGTTGCCGATAATTTTAGAAATAGCACAATGGAGTGATAAGAATTTGAATGATCATTTGAAGGATGGAGCAAAACCGTTTGTATATAAATTCAAATTAAATAAAGAAGTGTTTGTTGAAAATATGTATGCTCTTTTTAATAAGCGAGACAGTTAATTTTTTGGTGCTTACTGCTATCTGTTAATATAAGAGCAGTGGCGGATTTAAACGCACTTACTTTTCAGATAACAACATACTTAAAAGAAACACAAAGACGGTTCAAGTTTGTAATTGAACCGCTATTGCTTTTATGCTTTGTTACCTGCTAGCTTTTCCGCTGTCAAATGTTTAGGTAAAATCTTTCTTTACTTTTTGACTTACCATTAATTTTATTATAAAATTCTATTGCTTTTTCGTTAAAATCGGGCGTTTGCCATTGAATTAAATTACAATTTTGAGTTTTGCCATATTCTTTAACTTTTTCCATAATAACTTTACCCATTCCTTTTCTTCTGGCCTGTTCTTTTATGAATAAGCAGTCGAGATAAATATAAAAGTTGGCATCCCAAGTTGAAAACTGTTTCGTGAATGTTGCATAACCTATAACTATATTGTCACTTTCTATAACTAAACAATTTAAAACAGGATTTTGGCCAAAAATTGAATTAGACAACAAGTCCAATTTATTTTTTGGGTCGTATTTTTCTTTTTCATATTCAGCGTGTTCCTTACACAAAGCAATAACTTGTGGCAAATCCTTTTTTTGAGCACATCTAATTTCCATTTCTTAATATTTAACAGGCACATTCCATTAGAGCTCCTTTTGAAGGATGGGTGCCATTGGTCGCATATCCATCAAATTTCCACCACTCGATTCCACCCATAAGTTCTTTTACTTTAAATCCAAGTTTGGTCATTTTCAAAGCACCTTTTGTAGAAGCGTTGCAACCAATTCCGTCACAATAACACACATAAGTTTTTGACTTGTCCAAATGTTTGGTGCTTTCCTCGTTCATTTTTCTATGAGGAATATTAATCGCAGTCGGAATATGTTCTTTGTCAAAGCCAAAAGTTTGTCGAGCATCTAGAGCTATTATATTTCCGCTATTTTCCAATTCGAACCATAAATCTGATGGGTCCATTTCATAGGCAAGTTTGTTTTCGTAAAAGTCAATTTGTTTTTGCATAATTTCTAAAATTTATTTTTGTCAAAATTAGTCTGAACTCCTTATTATTTTAAATCTGGAAATTGAACATTTTTAATTTCTAGCTGAAATTTCCTCAACTACGCTTTAACTACAAATCGTTAACTTTGTTAAGTATGGAAATCAAATATTTTAGACTTATAAAGACAATAGCAGAAGAAGGTAGTATTGCTAATTCTGCTGGAAAATTGTTTTTAACGCAATCAGCTTTGAGCCACCAATTAAAGGAACTGGAAGAAAGGTTGGGATTTAAGGTTTTTATTAGAACGCGAAATAAATGGGAATTGACAGATGAAGGTATCGAATTATATAAATTAGGGAATACAATTCTTGATAGTATTGAGAAAGGTTTTCAAAATATTGAGCAGCTGCGAACTGGTTCTGTTGGCACAATCAAAGTGAGTACAGAATGTTATAGTTTTTATCAAGGTCTTTCTGCTTTCATACAGAAAATGGGCCTTTTATATCCTGAAATTAATGTTGATTTAATTCTTGAAGCAACACACCAACCAATACCAAAAATTTTATCTAACGAAATTGATATTGCAATAATTACTTCAAAACCTGAAAATGAAACCTTATCAAGTATTGAAATTTATGAAGATGAGATTTTTGCAATTATGCATCAAGAAAACCTTTTGAGTACAAAGGGTTTTTTGGATTTAAACGATTTTGTAAATACACATTTAATAATTCATTCTTTCCCATTAGAAACAGTCTCGGTTTATGAACAGTTTTTAAAACCGAATAAAATAACTCCACACAAGATTTCAGCTATTCCGCTAACTGAAGTCGCTTTGGAAATGGTTAATGCTAATATGGGAATAATATGTATGCCGAAATGGGCGATTAAATCATTTAAAATTTCGGATGATTTAATTTTTAAGCGAATTGGTAGAAATGGATTAAAAAGGATACATCATTTAGTTTTCCGTAAATCAGATAAATCAAAGAAGTATATTAATGATTTTATTTCAAACTTTGAAAATGATTTTTCAAAGTTTGAGTGATTTTTAGCTTGCAAGTAACGGTTTTTATATGGCTCGTAGCGTGAAAAATAACGATTACTTTTTGGTTGAGCACGAGTCGAATTTTTTAATTTCTCTTTTTCTCAATAAACCAAATTATAAAATTTGACTGACGCGCGAATATGCCTTAATCTTATCAAGGTAACTAGATATTTGTGAGTTATATAAGTTGTTGTGTGCAGTGTTTTTTATCCAGTAAATTCAATCAGTTCACCATCTTTTGGAATAAGCAGTTGGTTATCATCTATACATTCTTTCATTGCCATTTCTCTCAAAGATTTTCTTGTTACAGTACAATGGTCCAAGGATTCCAAATGAACAGATATGATTGTTGAATTGGGCATTTCTTTAGCTACTTTAATGGTTTCTTTCTCATCCATTAAAATTGGTGTTTCTTCAAAACCTGGAATAAATGCACCACCAGAATTTGTTATTATAATTTCAGGTTTGTATTTGTGTAAAGATTCATTCACTTCATTTACCCAAATACTATCTCCTATTATATAAACAGTTGGTTCGGATTTAGATTGAAGAACAAATCCAGAAACTTCCCCCATATGATTTAAAATTTCTCCACTTCCATGTTTTCCACTTGTTCTCGATATTTGGATTCCATTCCATTGAAAATTGTCCTTGATTACGGTTAGATTAACAAAATTATTGGCTTTAATTTTATCTTCATCTGATGGTTGGCAAAAAAGAGGAATGCTTTTAGGAAGTACTTTTTGTGCAGTTTCATCAAAATGGTCGGTGTGTGTATGTGTCACCAAAACCATATCCACATTTTTGATTATCTCACTAATTTCGATTGGAAGATTAACGGTTGGGTTTTTTTCTATTCCAGCAAATGATTCAAATGCTCCTTTTGTTGAAAACATAGGGTCTACAAGAATAGTTTTTCCAGCATAATTTATTTTTAAAGTAGCATTTCTTATTAATTGAATTTTCATGTTTTTAGTATTTGACATTATTATACGCACAATCTTTGGGGTCAAGGTATAATTTGTACTACAATTATAGAAATTGATTCAATTCTATTACCTTAAATTTTCAGTTGAAATAACTTATTTTTACGTTAAATAACGTTGATTATGGTAAAAGATGATTTCGATTGGAAAATTATTCAATTGTTACAGAGTAACTCAAGGCTTTCATACGCAAAATTAGGAAGAGAAATTAATTTATCGCCATCGGCAGTTGCAGAGAGAGTTCAAAGACTTGAAGAAGAAAATATAATTGAAAAATATACAGCCATTATTAATTTCAAAGAAATAGGTTATTCTTTGTCAGCATACATTACCATAGGTTTTAATGATAATGGATATAAGCCATTTTTAAAGACTATAAACAAATTTCCTGAAATTGTAGATTGTAGTATGATAACGGGTAAAGATTGTCTTATTATGAAAGTAATTTTAAGAGATAATTCTCATTTAGAAAATCTAATTGATAGACTATGTAAATTTGGAAATCCCACAACTTCCATTGTCTTGTCTGATATATTAAATAATAGAAGTAGTAAAATTCATTAAAGTTTAAAATAGTTAACCAGTATAGTCTCTTTTCAGTTTTTTGCACATTACACACAACGTGTTTCTTTAGTTTGTAATAAATATATTTAAATAGAAAAAGAGTAGAACTAGTAATTAACTAAACACATTGTTACACTCAATTTTTGCTTTTCTTTATCTCAAGTTCTCCAAAATCAACATCAAGTAAATTTTCTTGATCGATTGAGAACCCTACTATTTCTCTTTTCGAATTAAAGTTGAAAGTTAAAAAACCATTAGGAACTCGAATGTCATACCAGTCTATCTTAAATGTATCAAAATGCCAATGTTTCAATTTCCCTCTAAATACTTTAGTATGAGCAAATGAAATTTCTAATTCACCTTCATTTGCTACATTTATTAATATGTCACCATACATCTTATCGCTGTACGTTCCAGAAAACTCTTTAATTGTTAATGAAGTCTTTGTATTAGGTATTTGCAAAACTTTTTTGGGAGTGTCTTTTTTTTCTTTTATTCGATTGTCCCTCCAATTTTTTATTCTTGAGTAATACTTATTAAGATCATCTCTTGAGTAACTATTGATAGCGTTGTCTCCTAGAAGCTCCTTTAGTAATAAAGATCTCAAGGCATATGTAGCGGGTTCTTTAGATGTATTAGTAAGTATTACAAAACCTAAGTTTATATCTTTTACCATTACAAGTTGCGCTGACATCCCATCAATACCGCCACTATGTTCAATTATCTTATGCCCGTTTACTGGAGAAATAAACCAACCGAACCCATAAGATGTAAATTCATTATTATATGGTCCACCATTAGGAAAGATTATCTGAGGCTTAAAAATCTCATTGGTTATTTTGGAGCTTACAACCGTGTCATTTTCAAAGACACCATTATTCAACATTAACCGCATATAATTTGACATTTCATTTGCTGATGAATAGATAAAGCCTCCAGGTGCTAGATTATCACCTTTTTCTTGTTTTATTGCAACTTTATTGTAGCTTTCATTAAATATATGTGGTTGAGCCAGGTTAGTATTAGATTCTCTCTCTGTTGATATTGATGTGCTATTATGCATCTCAACTTTGTCAAATATTCTGGTTTTAAGAAATTTATCCCATGACATTCCAGAAACTTCCTTTACTATTTCAGACGCTACAACATACATCACGTTTTGATACGCTGGCTTTTCTCTGTATCCTGATACAGGCTTCAAGTGTTTCAATCGTTTTATAATTTGCTCTCTTGAATAATCTGAGTGATACCAAAGAGTTCCGCCACTAACGTCTTTTAGACCACTCCTATGGGTTAGTAAATCTCTAATCGTAAAATGATCAGTTACATAAGGAGCGTATAGTTTAAAATAGGGTAAGTATTTTTTTACTTCATCATCCCAATCAATTTTACCCTCATCCACTAAAATCCCTAAAGTTAAAGCGGTAAAAGATTTAGAAATTGAGCCTATTCCAAAAGTTGTATTTTCATCAACTTTTCTTTTTTTATGTATTTCCAAATTTCCGTACCCTTTAGAGAAGATGATAGAATCATTTCTAACGATACCAATAGAAAGGCCAGGTATTTCAAAATCTTTTAGTAATTGATGAATTTGTAAATCAAGTGCATCTAATTGTATTCTTTGAGAAAATGAATTTGTGAACGTGAAGAACCCAATTAAAGTAAAGAGGAATATGTTGTTTTTCATTTTTTGTTGCTTCATTCAAGGTTCTAACGCAACAAACGTTGCTGTTTTTAAGATGAGTCTAAGCTACAAATTTCAGTTCAGAATCCATTATTTCATTAGGTTTTTAAATGTAATATTTGGTAACGTTAAATGTATGGTGCGTTTGCATCCCGTAGGGTGCATATGTAAAACACATAGTGTTGTAGTGTCGTTTTATCTATCTGTTGTTGGTTTTAACAATTTAGTTAATTCTTTCCAAAAGATAACCTTTGTATGATTTTCGTCTATTGCAGATTCCCATTCATTGTCTTGTAATCGGTCACAAATAAATATTTTTCCTGCATCATACTGTACAGCAAAACCTATATTGTGACTCATCCTTATTTTTAATTGAGGATTTGACAATACTGTGTCAAGTCTTGTGGTGTCAGCAATAATTCGAAGAGACTCCCAATTCAATTCTTTTATAGGTTTTTCGTTTACGTCCAAAGAGCCCGAAGTGTAAAATTCCTTTACGTATTCTTTGTTTGATTCGGTCCAAAGAACAAATGCTGATTCATTTGGAAATGCTCCATTGTCACCAATATATTTTGCAACAAGAATGTGTTTTGAGCCTTTACCCTTTATATCACAAGCCATTTTTTCTGCAATAGAATCGATTGGATACGCTCCAATTCTAGTTCAACATTCTTTATTCTGATTAGTCTTAAACATACAATCATCAATCAAATAATTTTCAGCAATAGAAGATTCCAAAGATTGGATAGCTATATTTTTCTCTTTTTTTGGTGGGTTTGAACAACCAAATAAGAATATCAGAATAAATATGGTAAAGTGATTTTTCATCTTATCGTTGTCTTGTCCTGAAATATGGCTACAGGTTAAAATTGAATTTAGGCTGATAGTTGA
>CBDTZS010000147.1:0-8189 GCA_965364955.1 uncultured Tenacibaculum sp.
CAGCTTTTTAATGTAATTAAATTACTATTAACGAGCCTTTCAGCATCCAAACAATAAGCGTAAATTTGCAGCTTCTTAAAAGAGAGACAATGCAATATAATCATCAAGAGATAGAAAAGAAATGGCAACAGTTTTGGGCAGATAACCAAACATTTAAAGCCAGTAATGAATCGGAGAAACCTAAATATTATGTGTTAGATATGTTTCCTTATCCATCAGGAGCAGGGTTACATGTTGGGCATCCGTTAGGGTATATTGCTTCTGATATTTATGCGCGTTATAAGCGTCATAAAGGATTTAATGTATTGCATCCACAAGGATACGATTCTTTCGGTTTACCGGCAGAACAATATGCAATTCAAACAGGACAACACCCCGCAAAAACTACAGAAGAAAATATTACAACCTATAGAAGACAATTAGATCGCGTTGGTTTTTCGTTCGATTGGTCTCGTGAAGTTAGAACTTCTAGTCCGGAGTACTATAAATGGACACAGTGGATTTTTATTCAATTATTTGACTCTTGGTATAATAAAGATACCGATAAAGCAGAAGATGTTAAGACCTTAGTTAAGGTATTTAAAAAATCTGGAAATTCAACGGTAAATGCAGTTTCAGATGATGAAATTAAAATATTTACTGCAGATGAATGGAAAGAATTTTCATCAGTAGAACAAGAAGAAATTTTATTACAATATCGTTTAACTTATTTATCTGATACAGAAGTAAACTGGTGTCCTGAATTAGGAACGGTATTAGCAAATGATGAAATTGTAAACGGAGTATCAGAACGTGGTGGTTATCCAGTAGTTCGTAAGAAAATGACGCAATGGTCTATGCGAATTTCTGCATACGCACAACGTTTGTTAGATGGATTACAAAATATTGATTGGCCTCAGCCATTAAAAGATAGTCAAACAAATTGGATTGGTCGCTCACAAGGAGCCATGGTAACTTTTAAAGTAGATGCGTTAGAAGCACCAGACGGAGGCGTAAAATTATCATATAAAGAGTTAGAGGCATTAAAAGAAATGCGTTTAAATCTTTCTAAGGCTGAAGAAGTACTTTGGAATGAGTTGAAAAATAAAAAAGGAGCAGCAAAATTCAGAAAAAAATATACCATAGGTGCATTTTTAGTAGACTATGTATGTTTAGCAAAAAATATTATTGTTGAGTTTTCTGGTAAAGAAGATGAAGCAGCAAGAACTTCTTATTTTACAAGCGAAGGATTTAATGTAGTTCGTTTTACGAACGAAGAAGTGTTAGAAAACGTTTTAGGTGTTGTATCTAAAATAAATAACACCATTCAGTTTGCAAAGCCAATTGAAAAATCAACAGTTAAGGTAGTTGAAACTGTTATAGAAAACGATTATAAAATAGACGTTTTTACAACAAGACCTGATACTATATACGGAGTCTCATTTATGACTTTAGCTCCAGAGCACGAATTAGTATCAAAAATAGTAACTGATAAACAAAAGAAAGCTGTTTACGCATATATTAAAGCTACAGCAAAACGTTCTGAAAGAGATCGTATGGCAGATGTAAAAACTATTTCAGGTGTTTTTACAGGAGCGTATGCTTTACATCCTTTTACTGGTAAACAAGTACCGATTTGGATCGGAGATTACGTATTAGCTAACTACGGAACAGGAGCAGTTATGGCAGTTCCTTGTGGTGATCAACGTGATTATGATTTTGCAAAACATTTCGGATTAGAGATCCCTAATATTTTTGAAAATATAGATATTTCTGAAGCTGCTCATGCAGATAAGGAAGGAACTAAAATTGGAAATTCTGATTTCTTAAATGGTTTATCGTATGAAAAAGCGATGAAATTGGCTATTGATGAAATGGAGAAAAAAGAGATTGGTTTTGGTAAGGTAAACTATCGTTTACGTGATGCCGTATTTAGCCGTCAGCGTTATTGGGGAGAACCATTTCCTGTATATTACAAAGATGGAATGCCACAAATGATTGAAGCAAAACATTTGCCAATTGTTTTACCAGAAGTAGAAAAGTATTTACCTACTGAAGACGGGAAACCACCATTAGGAAATGCAACTGAATGGGCTTGGGATTCTCGAGCAAAGAAAGTTGTATCGAACGAAAAGTTGAAAAACAAAACGGTATATCCATTAGAACTAAACACAATGCCTGGTTGGGCAGGAAGTTCATGGTATTTTAACCGTTATATGGATGCTACTAACGATGGAGAATTTGCTTCAAAAGAATCATTAGATTATTGGAAAGAAGTAGATTTATATATTGGTGGTTCTGAACATGCAACAGGACATTTATTGTACGCTCGCTTTTGGCAAAAATTCTTGTTCGATAAAGGAATTGTTCCTGTAGATGAGTTTGCAAAAAAACTAATCAACCAAGGAATGATTTTAGGAACTTCAGCGCTTATTTATGAAGCATTGTTTGATGGTAAAACGCATAATGTTTATATATCATCAGATTATTTTCAAGGAGAAAATCAGATAGCTGAAACTGAAGAAAACGATAAGTTATGGTCTCGATTAGATAAAAAGTTAGTAGAAGCAGGTTTAACAGAAGAAACAGAAAAAACGTTAACATACCGACCTATTCATATTAATGTAAGTGCGCTTGAAGGAGATACAAACGTTAATATAGATCAGTTAAAAGATTGGAGAGAAGATTTTAAAACGGCAGAGTTTGTTTTTGGAAGAGATAAACAATTTCTATGTTATAGAGAGGTTGAGAAAATGTCGAAATCTAAATACAATGTTGTTAATCCAGATTTAATTTGCGAAGAATTTGGAGCAGATGCATTGCGTTTATTCGAAATGTTTTTAGGCCCATTAGAACAAACTAAACCTTGGAAAACATCAGGTATTTCAGGAGTATATTCTTTCTTAAAGAAATTATGGAAATTATATGTTGGAGAAGAGGGATTGCTTATAACTGATGCTGAACCAACAAAAGAAGAGTTAAAAGTATTACATAAAACAATTAAAAAAGTAGAAGAAGATATTGAGAATTTCTCATTTAACACCTCTGTTTCTACCTTTATGATTGCGGTAAACGAACTAACGGCTTTAAAATGTAATAAGCGCGCAATTTTAGAACCATTATTGGCATTAATTTCTCCTTATGCACCACATATTGCAGAAGAATTATGGAGTCAGTTAGGTCATAAAGAATCAATTTCAACAATTGATTTCCCTAAATTTGAACCTTCTCATTTAGTAGAAAGCTCTAAAACATATCCTATTTCTTTTAATGGAAAAATGCGTTTTACGCTAGAGTTGGCTTTAGATTTAAGTAAAGATGAAATAGAGAAAATTGTAATGGCAGACGAAAGAACACTTGCGCAATTAGATGGACGTGAACCTAAAAAGGTAATCATTGTTCCTGGTAAAATTATTAACCTTGTAGGATAGTAAAAACCTAAAAGTTATAAAACCAACTCCTTTGTTTATTTATATAAACAAAGGAGTTTTTTATGTTAGAAACTAAAATTATACTCAAATTTGTAATAAAACGTTTTATGAATAAGTTACCCTTCAAATTTTCTTGGCTTTTCTTATTAATACCTTTTGGAATCGTGTTTTTCGTACTTGTACCAGAACTAGAACAGAAATATGAAAGCTATAATAACAAACAAATAACACTTCAAAACGATATTCACAGGTTAGATTCTTTAAGTCAACTAGAACAGCTAACGACTAAGGATAAGCATCTGTTAAAAAAACTAGAAATTACTGTACCTGTTCACACAAAGGTTTATGCAAAGGAGCAGTTTTTATATTATAAAACAGGCGGTATGTTACTTGTTTTAGCATTTATGGGAATTGGTATGGTTGTAACGAGTTACCTCGCTAGTAAAAAGAAAAGAGCATCTAAAAATAAACAAGTAAACTTTACTTTTAAAGAACCAAGTAATGATGTAGTTGGACAAGCAATATCATGGGATGCCTTGGTGAGTTCTGGAAGTAATTTTGCAAGTGAAGTATTTAAAAAAACGGCACAAGGTTATAAAATAACATCCAGTTCATTTGCAAAAATATTTGCATGGAGTTTTTTCTTAATAGGATTAAATTATACTGTAATCTCATTCTTTGAGTATTATCAAATTTATGAGATTCCCCTTACTTTTATGAAAGCAGGTAAGTTGTTTTTTACATCAGGAGGCCCCTTTTTATTGGTAGGAACCGTATTGCTTTTTATGTTTTCTCCAAAAGTGTTTATACACACTCGAAAAAGAAAAATTATAGTCGACGGTGAAATAGTATCATTTCAACAAGTACATGCATTACAAGTGCTAGAAAAGTTTATAGAAGGTAGTTCATCAGGTAGCTATTATTGTTATGAATTGAATTTAATTACTCAAAAAGGAAAAAGACATAACTTACTAAATCATGGTGATAAAGATTTTATTCTAAGTGACATGATAAAAATAAGTAAACTATTTAAAGTGCCTGTTTGGAATAGAGGTGTACTTTAAAAATCCATTAACGTTATTTTGATAAACTTTTAGTATTTTACACTCAAATTATAAAACACCTTAGTTGAATATTATATCCTGTAATCAAGACTCTCCAAGCGCACGTTATTTCTCATCTGTAGATGAAATATCAACTGAAATATGGGAAGAACTTCAATGTGTTAATAATCTTTACTTTAACCAGAAGTATTTAAGTGCTATTGAAAAGCATAACTCACAAATACAATTTTTATACATTGTTTTATTAAATGATGCACAAAAAGCGATCGCGTTTGCGACTGTTCAAGTAGTCGATTTTTATTTAGATAGTGTTCAGAACGATATGCAATCTGTTGTAGATTGGGTAAAATGTATGGGTAGAAGATTAAGAATCCTATCTCCAGAAAAACCATTTAAAATTCTTACTTGTGGTAATACATTTGTAAGTGGAGAACATGGTGTTTTTATCGAGCAAAGTCAGAATAAAATACAAGTAATAAAACAATTAACAAAAGCAATTTTAGATTGCGAAAAGTCAGATATAAAAGGGAATGTCGATGCTTTTATGTTGAAAGATTTTATAAAAGAGTCACTTTATATTACTGATGAGTTACATGAAGAAGGGTATAATTCGTTTAATGTAGAACCGAATATGGTTATACACCTTGATGAAGACTGGCAATCGTTTGATGATTATTTAGCAGCCTTAAAAACCAAGTTTCGAGTAAAAGCAAAGAAGGCATTAAAATTAAGTTCGCACTTAAGAGTTGAAGATGTGCAAATGGATTCTCTCGATGATTTATTACCTAAAATGACATCGCTTTATAAAAAAGTATCAAGTAATTCTAGTTTTAATCTAGGTGATTTTAGTTTAGAAACCTATAAGTCTCTAAAGCAGAATTTAAAGGACGCTTATTTTTTAAAAACATATTGGTTAGATGATACATTGGTGGGTTTTTTATCAGGTATGGTAAATCAAAACTCTTTAGATGCACATTTTGTAGGGATAGATTATGATTATAATAGAGAGTATGCTGTGTACCAGCGTATGTTGTATGATTATATTTCTTTAGGAATTGATAAAAAAGTAGCAGCTATTAATTTAGGAAGAACGGCTAGTGAGATTAAAAGTTCAGTAGGGGCTGTTCCTCAGGATCTAACGATTTATTTGCGTCATAAGAAAAGAATACCTAATCGAATATTAAGCTTGTTTTTAAAACGTATTCAACCTTCTGAATTCAGTCAGAAAGAACCATTCAAAAAGAAAATTTTAACAGAAAAAGTAAGCTAATAATTATGAAGAATACGAAAGAATTACTTGAAATTCTTACGCTAAAAGATATAGGGAACAATAATTTTAATGGTGTAAGTAAAGATATTGGAAGTCCAAATGTATTTGGAGGCCAAGTTTTAGCACAATCGTTAAACGCTGCTTATAGAACTGTTTCTGAAAAGCGTATTTTACATTCGTTACATTCTTATTTTTTAGAAGCAGGAAACTTAGAGTTGCCTATAACTTATAATGTACAAATTATTCGTGACGGAGGTAGTTTTTCTACTCGACGTGTAACGGCACATCAAAAAGACAAAACAATTTTTATTTTATCTTGCTCTTTTCATAAAAAAGAAGAAGGTTATGAGCATCAAATGCCAATTAAAAAGGATATAAAACAACCAGAAGAGTTATTTAGTTGGTCAGATATGTTAGATCAGTTTGGTGATTTTTTACCTAAAAAATTGAAAGCTTTTCTAAGTATCGAACGCCCTATAGATTTTAAGCCGGTACAAATTGTGAACCCTCTTGATATGAAAGATTTACCACCGGTTGTTGATGTGTGGTTTAAGTTAAAAGGAGATTTAGTTGATTTAAATCTGGCGCAAAAACAACAGATTTTAACCTATATTTCTGATTACAATATTTTAACTGCTTGTTTAAATCCGAATGCTAGTGTTGCTAATTTTGGAAATACCCAAATGGCAAGCTTAGATCATTCAATGTGGTTTTATCGTGATTTTGATTTTAATGATTGGATGTTGTTCTCAATAGAGAGCCCAAATACGTTTGGGGCACGTGGTTTTGCCTGTGGTAATATTTACACTAGAGATGGTAAATTAGTAGCTTCAGTAGCCCAAGAAGGTTTAATGAGGGCAATAAAAAAGTAATACTAGTACAATAAAAAAACAAAAAACCCGAGTGAAATTCACTCGGGTTTTTGTTTTATAACTTAAGTTTATATGTTTTTACTACCTATATGAAACTCTTCATAAGTTTCTAATAAACTCATAAGAGCCGCAACTAAATCTTGTGTTTCAATTAAAATACTAAAGTATAACGTAGTGTTTTTAGGACTGGTTTCATCAGTTCTAATACGTGCAACTTGTTTTTCAATAGAAGCAGAAACATCTTTTAATAATTCCTTTTTCTCATTAATAATCTCTTCTAAATTATCAAAGTTTCTGTTTTCAAAAGATTTACTAATATCTTCTAATAATTTAGATAAAGTATTATCAATATGTTTTAAATCTTTTAATTGCCCTTTTTTAAGAGCTTTATGATTATTGTTTACATGTTTAAAACTTGCTCTAGAAATATAACTAATAGATTGTGCTACATCTTGTAAGTAACCCAAAACTAAAATATAAAATCTACTTGCTTGTACTGATGTATCATCTAATGATTTAATAAAGTAGAATACTCCGTCTTTCAATCCATCAATTTCATCGTTTAATTTCCCTACGTGTTTGTCTGTTTTGCGTAGTTTATTTAAATCATGATTCGCTAAATCATTTACAACACTGGTATATAATTTGTTTACACGTGTTGCAACTTCAGCAATATGGTCAGCACTTTCTTCAATTACTCCATTAATGGTAATTAATTCAGCTCTTTCGAAATGCATTTGTTTTTTTACTTCCTTAGATTTTTTTCTATGGATTAATGTATTTCTTCCTATTAAAAGTGCTACCACTAATAATAAAACAGGAATCATAACCATGTTAAAACTAATTAAGTAAGCAACTAATGCTGCGGCTAAAAACGCAGTTCCCGCCATTAAGAACCATCCACCAATAACATTAATTACACCAGCAACTCTGTAAACAGCGCTTTCACGCCCCCAAGCTCTATCTGCTAAAGAAGTACCCATAGCAACCATAAATGTTACATACGTTGTAGATAATGGTAGTTTCATAGAAGTTGCAATTGAGATTAAAATACCAGCAACAATTAAGTTAACAGCTGCCCTTACTAAATCAAACGCAGGCATTTCATAGGTTTTATCCTTTGGTAATTCAATTACTGGTTTTTGAAATTTAGCATCTACAAAAGCTAATGTTTTTGCAGGGAAAATTTTGCGAATACCAATATTAATACCCATTGCAGTTCTTACAGCAATTCTAGATAATGGGTTAGGTTGAAATTTTTCATGCCCTTCTCCTTGTCTAGATAAATCAATACCCGTCTTAATTACGTTTTGTGCTTTACTAGAAGTCCATAAAGTAACGACCATAATTGCACCAGCAATTAGTAATAACCAAACGTTTGATGGTACTTTCTTTGCTAAAATACCCATAGAGAATGCATCAGGAGATACACCAGAAACACTCCAAGCTTCATATGAATTCCAAGCAGCAATTGGTACACCAACAAAGTTTACCAAATCGTTACCAGAAAATGCCATCGCTAAAGAGAATGTTCCAATACCAATAATTAATTTTAAAATATTTATTTTAAAGA